>NZ_BQXN01000013.1:0-60155 GCF_045862745.1 Furfurilactobacillus entadae
GCGTGACCTAACGCAGGCATCAGTTCATCTAAGCAAACAAGCGACTGCGGGCATAATCCACCCACTGTCGCTTGTTTGCTTAGATGACGGTGCCTAACCGCGTTAGGTCACGCTCTCCTCTTTTATAAACGTTCGCCATGCTGGCAACACTTCCTCATCAACGATCCGGTCCAGGTAAGCCACCGCCATTGACCGGCCGCCAATCAAGTCAAAGTATCGCAACGACCGAAACAGCATCAGCTGCGTCATTACTGGTGGTTCCTTATGAATCTCTCCACGCCGGCGGCCGTTTTCAAGGACAACCCCCATTATTTTCAGGTTGCTTGTCTCCGATGCTGCCAGAATTTTCTCCCGGTTCAATTGTGCTTCAGGCGCCTCCGCAAACAATAGTCGAAAATACTTATTCGGCCCTTGATTTGAAAGGCGGATAAATGTTTGACCGACATACAAGAGGTCAGCTCGTAAACTACCGCGATCAAAAATTCCCTGAACCAGTGGGTTCGTTTCCGTCGAAATTCCCGCCAAAATCGCGTCCAAAGTTAAATCGAAAATATTATCCCAGTGACGATAAAGGACGGAGCGGCTCGTTTTCGAACGTCCCGCAACATCGGCCAGTGTTAAACTGGCATACCCTTTTTCATCCAATAATTCATACACTGCTTGGTAGATTTCATTTTGTAACTGATCACCTCGTCGGCGAGTATCCCGCGCTTGTGCCATCGGCAGCCTCCATTAATGTCTCTTCGTAAGCAATCACAGCCTGTGGGTACGTCGGAAAGTCAAAGCCCATTTGGTCGGCCACAATCCGTGCCGTTACTAAGAATAGCTGACTCGCCACCTGTAAAGCCACCCACGTTGCATCCTCATCAGCCAGTTTATAAGTCATTAATAGCTGGTCATAATCGGCAGGGGCTAACGCTTCTTTCAGGCGTTCATCGTGCTTTCCCACATCCGTTTGAAAGTTTGTTGCAATACCGACTGACCACCGTAACATCGTTAACAGTTCGCGACGAACATCCATTTCAAACGAGCCGTTTGCATACAATAGCTCATGGCGTTTTAGGCCCTTGACCACGTACAAACTGTTCCAAAAAAACTTGTTAATGCTTTCCTGATAATCATCCGTGCTGGGCGCTGTAATTCGAAAATCCCACGTTGATAATTCCGGTTGCGCTTTTACTGGATGATCCTTATCAAAAATCACGGTGTTTTCATGTTCGGCAGCAAGGTAGGCCGCTTGATCTTCCACACAAGCCACCTTTAGGTCCAAACGATTTCCGTCCGTGAACTGCATGAGGTAGGGATATGCCGGTTGTTTCGTCCCAGCAATTTGGGCCATTGTTGGTTTTCGCATCATCAAACGCTCACCAAACACAGCCAACCACTCATCGTTTTTTCTGAACGGATTGAGTGTCTTCACAAAGTACGTAATGTCAAAATCCGCAAACGCATCCTGTTTAGCCGTCGGGTCATTGCGTGACCCTTCCATCCCAATCGCCCGAATGTTGTCATCACCCTCAGCCACCGTTTTAATGATGGTCATCATTTCTTCAGCACTTCGCCGTTTCATGGTCAGCCTCCACTCGTTTCATCAAAATCAGTGCGAACCATCGCGATTAAAAAGCGAGCACTAATTGGAAACTAGCTGTTGGTGTACTCGGCCAATAGCCGGTTTTAGATTAGGCGCAACTTTTTGCGATGGTAAGCACAACATCAAAATCAGTGCGAACCGTCCCGGTTAAAAAGCGAGCACTAATTGGAAACTAGCTATTGGCGTACTCGGCCAATAGCTGGTTTTAGATTAGGTGCAACTTTTTGCGATGGTAAGCACGACATCTCATTACCAGTATACGCCTGATCAGAATCGACGCGAATTAATCAGCAAGCACCCTCTCGTAAAAACAACCATCAGTTTTTAAAATGGCCAATCATTCTTCAATAATTTCCACAGTTTACGGACTAATTCGTTAAATTGTGCACCATTTTAGCCGATAAATCCCATTCTGATGGGCTATTTTAACAATTCTCATCGAATTTAGTTTGTTCTTATATGCTGACGCGGTATAATGTTGTAAGGTTTTTAAACCAAGAAATGGGGAATTTTCGTTGGATAGTGGTCAGATAATTAGTAATTTGATCATCATGCTAATTACATTCATCTTTGCCACCTTTTTCGTGGCCGCTGAGTTTGCCCTGGTGCAGACACGGCCAAGTGTTCTGGAAGAAGAACAAAATAAGCGTGACAAAAAGTCAAAAAAAATCACAGTGGCCCTGAACATGGTCCACAACTTAAATGAATATCTTTCAACAACTCAGGTGGGGACGACATTAGCCGGTATCATCCTTGGGTGGATCGGTGAAGAGACGGTCGCGGAACTATTGATCGATTTCTTCGGCATCGCCCACCTCAGTTTTAACGCCACGTTAGGTCACGCCATTGGTTCTGTGGCTGGGATTATCATCCTGACCTACTTTGAAGTGGTTGTCACAGAAATCGTTCCTAAAAACATCGCCATTGACCGGCCGTTTCAGGTTTTGATGGCTGTTGTGACACCGTTGCGGTACTTCCACATTCTGTTCTATCCATTCGTATGGTTATTAAACACCTCTGCGAACGGAATCGTCCGAATGCTCGGGATGCAACCGGCCTCAGAAAGCGACGAGGCGTTCAGTCAGGCGGAAATTTTGAACCTGTCACGGAACGCCGTTTCTGGTGGTGAGCTCGATCAAGAAGATTACGTGTTCATGCAACGCGCGTTTGAAATGAACGACAAGGTTGCTAGAGACATCATGATCGACCGGACTCAACTCGAAGTCATTGACGTGACGGATACCGTTAAAGACGCCCTCCAGGTTTATCTGACTGAGCAATTCAGTCGCCTTCCGGTTGTTGCTGACGGTGATAAGGATAAAATCCTCGGTTATGTTTTCAACTACGACTTGATTCGTCAAAGCCAAACGGACAGCAGCATTAGCGTTGCTAAAATTCTGCGGAACATCATCACCGTGCCTGAAACCATGCCAATTCAAGATGTACTTCAACAAATGATCAACAAACAGACCCCCATCGTGGTCGTCGTTGATGAATACGGTGGTACTTCTGGGATCGTCACGGATAAGGACATTTACGAAGAACTGTTTGGGACGGTCCACGATGAAATCGATGACGTTTCCGATGAGTACATCTTTAAGCAGGATGACGGTTCATTCCACGTTTCCGGGAAGATGACCCTTTATGACTTTGAACGTTACTTCCAAACTGACATTAAAAAGTTTGAAGAGTCCGAAGTTGTTACATTAACGGGTTACATCATCGAAAATGATCCTGACATTAAAGCCGGCGACAGTTACCAGATTGGTGATTTTCAGTTCACCGCACTGGATTACGAGAATGCCTACATTAATTGGTTTGAAGTCATTCGTAAACCAGTCACGACGACTGACGAAGACGCACAGGATCAATCAGAACAATCACAAAATTAACACTTAAAAACAAACATGGCTTGCTCTTGGTATTTTACCGGGAGCAAGCCATGTTTGTTTTTAGCATTATTTTAAATTAAAAGTGGCTTTTACTCACACACGTGGCTTACCTGATACCTTTTTGCCCATAACAACATGTCTAATTTACTTGCATTAATACATCCAGCACCTATAATTAATTCATCGAATTAAGGTTGGAAGAGTGGTGACTTGTTTTCAGTCTAGAGGTGATGCTCATGAGCTTCCCAAGGAAAGGTAAACAAGTTGAGTACAAAAGATGTGCTTACGTTAATGCTAGGAACAGCTATGTTTGTTCTAGCATTAATCGGCGTAATCATCGAAATTATTTCGTTAACCAAGAAATAATGGTACAAAAAAGCCCTCGAAAACTTTGACGAGTCGAGTGGGCTTAATTTGTACTATATGAGTTAAATTCACGAAACCAAGTCACCGCTTTGAAAACGGTAATTCGTAGCACCCCATGCCAGTGGGGTGTTTTTTGTTAGTACCTTGGTACCATATGACCTTAGTACCATATGACCTTAGTACCAAGGTACTACCACGTTAGTATAATTGCCTGTTTCCAATTTGTAAACAATTTGTTTACTTCTTTAGTTCTTCTCGCTAATTCAAGCGTTCATAATCTAACTCTGCCAACTGGTCATGCTGTTTGACGCCCACTAATCGGTACTGGGCCTGAACTGCACTGGTTGCCCAAAGTGACACCCCGGCACCCAGTAAATGCGGCGCAATAAACAACTGGATCTCATCAATTAACGACGCCTGAAGGAGTGCTTGAACCATTTCTGCACCGCCCACGATCCAAATCGCTTTTCCAGATTGTTCACGACGCTCCCGAACCAGTTTAACCACATCCTCACTCAAAAATGTGACGTTTGCTTGCGGGGCCATCTTTTGGTGGGTCAGGACAATGCTTTCCTTATCTGCATACGGATAAACATCTGTATGCGTCACTACATAATCATACGTTGTCCGTCCCATGATCAACATATCGATGCGGTCTAATAACGTGGAATATCCCGTATCACCACTCACCGGCGTTTGTTCCAGCCACTCAATTTCACCGGCTGCATCCGCCAACCGTCCATCCAAACTTGTTGCGATGTACAGAATCACTTTTCGCATCATGCATTCCTCCGTTACCATTGCGTTTAGTCAACTTTGTCGAACACTTTGTCGCAAATCGTTTATTGTTCCCCGTCCAACCAGCGTTTATGATGAGCTCATCGAAAACGTTAGGGAGGAACACCATCATGGCATTTAAAATTTATCACATCAACTGTGGCTTTGTTCAAGGACTTCAGTATGAGGGCGAGGCGCTCGTTATGCACTGCCTGTTAATTGATACCGGTAAAGACGGTTTAGTCCTGGTCGACACGGGTCTCGGTCGAAAGGACCAGCTTAACGCGGAGCCACGACTTGGGTTTGCCTTCACCCACATCTATGCAAAACCGCAACAGGGCAACATCGCCCTGGCCGCCGTGGAACAAATTAAAGCACTGGGTTACGACCCTCGTGACGTCCGTAACATCGTTATGACCCACCTTGACCTTGATCATACTGGTGGTCTCGTCGATTTCCCAAATGCCACCGTCCACGTTTTTCAAACGGAATGGGAAACTGCGATGAGCGAGCGCGGCTTCAAAACCAGTCATCGTTATCGCCAATCAATGTGGCAATACGGCCCCAACTGGCACACGTATAACGAGGTTGGTGATAACTGGAAGGGCTTCAATCACGTGCAACAACTAACCGGGTTACCACCGGAAATTCTGTTGATTCCGACCGCTGGCCATTCCCGTGGTCACTGTGCTGTCGCCATTGACACCGGCGATGACGGCTGGTTGGTTCATGCTGGCGATACTTATTTTGATCCACATGAAGTTCACAACCAGACACCCAGCGTGACCCCACAGTTGGCGCGCTTCGAGCGGTTTAACCAGTGGAACCAAACGCAACGCCTTGAAAATGTGAACGCCCTTCGGAACCTTATTTTAACGGATCAGAGCGTTCACGTATTCTGTGCTCACAATCCCGCTGAACTTCACGACTGGGTAAAACAGAACCCGACAAAAACGTTACGTTAGCGTAATGCCCGCCATTTTAAACAACTCACTTTGAACGCGTTGTGAAAACGCGAGGAGCCCGGCCGTTGTTTGGTGATTAAGTTGATAAGTGAGTTCCGTCATCACCCAGCTACTGTACTGGGTCGCCAAATAATTCAGTGGAATCGTTAGCTTCGTTTTATCCGCATGTTCGTCAAGAAAGTGTTCAAACTGAGCGGTTAGGATTGCCTGCAAGTTAGCACCAAAGTCGGCGCGTGGTTCATGAATCCTGAGTAACGTTTGGGTGACTTGTGGCGTGGCCAACAACCATTTAAAGACGGGCCCCACCGTTGCTTGGACATCAACTACCTGACCAGCGGCAAACCGCGCTTTTAGTAGGTCGGCAAACCGCTCTGTCTCTGCTGCAACCACCGTTTCAAGCACCGCATATTTATCATAATAGTGCGCGTAAAATGTTGACCGGCTCACCGTCGCTGTCGTACAAATTTGCGCCACCGTAATCTTTCCTAGCGGCACGTCCTGTAGCAGCTTTAGTAAGCTCTGCTCGATGCGCCGTTTTGTTCGTTGACTGCGAAGGTACTGCTTAGTCATTGATTACCACCCGAAAGGTCCGTCAGTTTAAAGTAGTCCATCAAAAAATGGGCGACCCCGTCTTGCTCGGCGGGCACCGTTACGTGATTTGCAGCGGTCCGCACTTCAGCCGGTGCATCCGCCATTGCAACGCTAATTGCGGCCTTCTTAAACAACGGAACATCGTTATGTCCGTTTCCAAACACGATCGTCCGGTCAGTGGCGATTCCAACCTGGTTCTGAACGATTGCTAATCCCGTTGCCTTACTGATGCCCTTAGGAATTAACTCAATGTTATTCGGACTTGACGACGATAGTGCCATGTTTGCGGCACTAGCCAACGCCGCCCGGGCCTTTGTTAAACGACCATCATTGTGATCGTCCACCAGTAATCCGTTTGTTACCGTTTCATTCAACCCTGGCACCATTTCGCCATCTGCCAAAAAGACCATGGGCGAGGTCGTTTTCTGACGAAGCTTATTCATGTGCGCCAAAACATTTTCATCCGTTACATTATGGTATGTTGCTGTTTGCGTGAACAAACGGAAACTTAAACCAAACTCTTCGGCCACCTGCCGTGCGGTGGTGACGGCCGTAGCCCCTAAATGGGTCACCTGAACTTTATTATTTTCAGCGATTACAGCTCCATTTGACCCAATAATCCCCATCTCATCATCCACCTGATCCGCGATGACTTTCGCTAACGCTAGCATCCGCCCGCTAGCAATGTAGACTTCATGCCCCTCATCACGCAAACGAGTCAACACCGTTTTCGTCAACGTCGATACCTTCTGTGTTGGTGGGATCAAGGTTCCATCAATGTCAGTCACAATTAAAAATCGTTCCATCAGCGTCCCTCCCCTTCCACCAGTGTACGCTAGTTGACCTCTGAAAATCTGCAATTATCAAGCCTGTTTTCACTGGAAATTTTGCGGTACACTCACCATATTGAACACCGACTTGGAGGACCTGACATGACACCACTGAACATTCGCTACATCTCCATTGAAGGCAACACCAGAAGCTTCATTGATCACTTAACGGCATACGCAGCCACACAACATGAGCAAAATGCCGCCAACCCCACAATTAGTGCCCGAGAAATTTCGGAGCAAACTGATTTTGCCGATGAAACTGCACCGTACTTTGCGTTTGTGCCCACCTACTTAGATGGTGGCAACGGCATCGACAACGGGGTCAAAGAGTTAATGACCAACGTACTCGGCGAATACATCGCTTACCATGACAACCGGACCCTTTGCCGTGGGGTCGTTGGCTCTGGCAACCGGAACTTCAATGAACAATACTGTTTAACCGCGCGGCGGTATGCAGAGGCCTATGGTTTTCCTTTCATTGCCGATTACGAGCTTCGCGGCACAAATCGTGATGTAGAACGAATTTACAGCATTATGGTAGAACACGCTAAATAACCACTTTCATAAACGCGAACCAAACCGCAGACTTCGACTCAGCTAACGTAAAGGGCCACTCATGGACAAAAATCGTCCATAAGTGGTCCTTTCTCTTCCCTTTCATAAACGCGAACCAAACCGCAGACTTCAACTCATCTAACGTAAAGGACCACTCATGGACAAAAATCGTCCATAAGTGGTCCTTTACGTTAGATGAGGGAGCCTCCCGCAGTTTGGTTCGCTCTCTTTTTATTCTCTTCGTTTTTTCTGTGCCATTCGTTCATCATGCGCACGCCAGTACACCGCCGCCAATGGGAGCAATTGAACCACTCCCACCACCATAAATAGCATCGTAAACGTCGCATAGTCCAGCATCAAACCACCAAAAAGGGGCCCAATTGCCCGCCCGAACGCAATCGCCATGTTCGCAAATCCTTGATAGCGCCCGGCTTGCATGGATGGCGCCTTAACTGCGATCCACGCTGGCAGTGCCGGGTGACCAATCATTTCACCAAACGTTAGCACGATCATCGTCGCAATAAACATGGCGTATGTCCGCGCAAAAATCAACATGAAAAATGAGGCCGCAAACAAGGTGATCCCTACCAAAATAACGTTTTCAATGCGGTACCGTTCACTCCACCGGGTAATAAATGGCTGACAAATTACGATGATCAGTCCATTTAACGTCCACAACAGACTATACTTTAGCACCGGAATCCCTAGGCTTGTCATGTGAACCGAAATTACACTTTCCCACTGTGAGTAGGCAACGTTAATGGCAAGTAGCAAGACCAGAATCAGGCTGATCAAAACAGGAATCTTTGTCCGTTTGCCATCACGCCGTGCCGCTTCATGCTGTGCTTTAGGCGCCGTCACGTTGAAATGCAAGGCAACCACAAGCGTTAACGCCGCGTAACAAACGGTGGCAATAATGAAAACCGTGGTGATCCCAAAATTAATGGCATAACCCACAATCAACGTTCCAATAACAACCCCAATGTTCATCGCAACGTACAGCATGTTAAACACATGCCGGGTAGAGGACCCCGGTAACCATGTGGCCAACGAATTTAAAATCGTCATATTCACCCCGTCACCAAAACCGACGAGGAGGAGGAAGAACGCATAAACGGGCCAGCCGTGCCAAAAGATCAAGGCAAACACAGCCGCTGTGGCAATGGCCGCCGAGATGATCCCCGTTTCATATGGTTTCCAGTGGTCGAATAAATATCCCCCCACTGAATCACCAATGATCATCATCACCGACATTCCCAATAGCACCCACCCGGCAAGTGTGAGTGATTCATGAAGATAATTATGCATGTAGATGGTCGTTAGTGGCCATAAAAAACTGGCCCCCGTGTTGTTCAATAATGATGCCACAAACAGCCAGCCGAATTTTACTTCTCGCCGTTGGCTTGTCACAATATCCGCTCCTTAATTGAGGCAAATCGCCTTATTATCTCCATTCTATCACGCCAACGCAATGCCGTCGTGTCCCAGTCACCCATGCATTAAGTCTTCACAAGAGAAGGTCTGAAAATAATTGCCATAAATTCTTGATACCGAGATTTTTCCGTGTTTCCATCAAGAAATAGTCTTTAAATTATGTAAAAAGTTTACAAATGCTCATTTATTCACTTTCATTTATCGCGTCTGCCTGCTATCATGTAAACGTAGACAAAAAATGATTGATATAAAAAAGGAGACTGCTTCATGAAAGCTGCTGTTGTTAGAGATTCAATCGATGGGTTTGTTGACGTTAAAGACGTTACGTTACGTGATTTAAAACCTGGTGAAGCCTTAGTAGACGTTGAATACTGTGGTCTTTGCCACACCGACTTACACGTTGCTGTCGGTGACTTTGGTGACAAGCCTGGCCGGATCATTGGTCACGAAGGTGTTGGGATCGTTTCTAAGGTTGCTGATGGCGTTGACGCCGTTAAGGTCGGCGACCGCGTTTCAATCGCTTGGTTCTTCAAGGGCTGTGGCCACTGTGAATACTGTCTGACTGGCCGTGAAACACTTTGCCGCAACGTTGAAAACTCTGGTTACACGGTTGACGGTGCCATGGCTGAACAAGTTATCGTTGACGCTAACTACGCTGTGAAGGTTCCAGAAGGTTTGGACCCTGTTGAAGCAACTTCACTGACTTGTGCCGGTGTGACAATGTACAAGGCCATCAAAGTCGCTGATGTTAAGCCTGGTCAATGGGTTTCAGTTGTTGGTGCCGGTGGTTTAGGTAACCTGGCCATCCAATATGCTAAGCATGTCTTTGGTGCTCATGTGGTTGCCGTTGATGGTAACCCTGACAAGTTGCAAGCTGCCAAAGAAGCAGGTGCTGACTTATTGATCAACCGTCATGATGGTGATGTTGATAAACAGATCCAAGAAAAGGTTGGTGGTGTTCACGCAGCCTTGGTTACTGCCGTTACAACTGCAGCCTTTGACCAAGCTGTAGACTCACTTCGCCCAGACGGGAAGTTGGTTGCCGTTGCCTTACCACAAGGGAACATGCAATTGAACATCGCAAAGACGGTTCTGGACGGAATCGTTGTTGCTGGTTCATTAGTTGGAACTCGCCAAGACTTGGCTGAAACATTCCAATTCGGTGCTGAAGGATTGGTTCACCCAATCGTGAAGACCCGTAAATTATCAGAAATCAACGACATGATCCAAGAATTAAAGGACAACAAGGTTGTTGGCCGTAACGTCGTGGACTTCGTGCATAACAAGTAATAAAAAATCAGTGCGAACCATCGCGGTAAAAAGCGAACACTAATTGGAAACCAGCTGTTGGCGTTCTTGGCCAATGGCTGGTTTTAGATTAGGCGCAACTTTTTGCGAGGGTGAGCACGACACCAAAAACAGTGCGAATCATCGCGGTTAAAACCTAATCACCAACAACAAAAGCCACCAATGCCGGATAATTCATCCGGTACTGGTGGCTTTCTACGTTTCCTGATCAGTTTACTTACCGCGTGGCAATCGTTTCATCGTCTTCCAAAACTGGGGTCTTTGTCACCCAGTCATGTGGCCGGCAACTAACGATCCAGTTAACACCGTATTCATCGGTGAACTCCCCACGGTTACCACTAAAGTACGCTTTCGCATACGGCGCCGTCACCCGAACACGCTGTGAATTAGCGACACGGGTGAAAAAGGTTTCCGCCGTCACAGCGTCATCACGGTCATCTGCATCGAAATCAAGCATGATGGCAATGTTCGTCGCATGTTGTGGTTGATTCATAAAATCATCAGAACACAAAATTTGTGTCCCCATGATTTGAAACCCACCGTGCATCGTCGTCTCTTCTAAGTTTGAATCAATTAGCCCCAATTCGTTAGCCGCGTCTTCAGTGAGCGGAATTCGAAACAAGTGGTCGGCACCAAAGATTTCTTGGTAATACGCCATGGCTTCCTTTGCGTTCGGAAAGTGAACGTATGGATGTAATGTGAGTGTGATAGTTTGTCCCCCATTTCAGCTGTACATTAAAGTATAGGAAACTCCCGCCACTATGTCAATTTGACAACTATTTATTAACTGAACTAGCTAAAAATGACCACCTTTCCCTTATAAACGAGAAAAGTGGTCATCCGTTATTAACGCTTTATGATTTCAGCTGTGGATTGGTGAATGGTGCGTCAATATCAAACGTTGTCGGACGGTGTAGGGTAATCCCGTGTTCATCCACTGTCGAGCAATATGCCAGTACATGAACGCCCGCCGTCTCAGCCTCACGAATGGCCGCCGTCAATTTCGGTGCCATCGTTTTATTTAACGTCATTACGTCAACATTATCCATCTGAATGACAAACAGTAAATAGGCCTGATAGCCGGCCGCCACGGCCGCAGCCAAATTGACAACGTGTTTGACCGCCCGAACACTTGGGGCATCTGGAAAACCAACGATTCCTTCATTTTCCAACGTACACCCTTTCGTTTCCACAAAGAACTCACGGCCCGTTGTCGTCACGCCCTTGAAGTCGACCCGCGAATCACCAAATGTAACTTCTGGTTGAAACGCCATAATGTCGCCCTCAAGCTCCGGCAAGACAAGACGTCCCGCTGTCACGGCTTCTTTCGTCACCTGATTTGGTGCTGAACTATCTACGTTGATCCAAAACCGCCCATGAGCCGTCTCTTTAACAATCGCAACGAGATCCCAATAGGTCTTTCGGTCAGGATTCTTGGCAGGAACCACCGCAACCGTTGCGTTTGGAATCAACACTTCAGCACCACGCCCGGTATTTTTTAAGTGGGTATCAACAACCGCCCCGTTTAGTTCAACCCGGCAGGTGAACCGAGAGGGCCGGTCAACATACGATGCTAATTGAACGCCTTCATACTTCAAGATGGATTACCTCACAACATTACTTTTGAACTGTCGAAGTGGTCGTACTTTCAGTGTCCGAATTCTTTACCTTCGCTGCTTGGGAGGCCTTGGACGCTGCTTTGATGCTTTCTGATTCTGCGGCGCTCATGGTTGGTGCATGGTACGAAAAGTCGAGCTTCTTGACGTTCTCCGTGTAATTATCGAACAGTGCGTCGCTTGTCTTAAACTGCTTGTTGATCGACTGCTTCAACTGCATCAAGCTTGTGATTTTCGCCGATGGAATTCCTGGATTCAACTGAATGTTATTTTGGTAATTTTGTTCACCAATATCATTCATGTACGTTGAAAACTGGCTCGTCACTTTATCAGGCGTTAACGTTGTCTTCCGTAATGACTTCCACCGATCCTGAACCCGGTCTGGATAAGCGGCAGCAACCCGTTGAAGAAGGCGGTTTCCTTCTGCGGTTGCCATGTCACCGTGGTTTGGATAGTTGTGCGACACAGCCTGTCCAGAAGGATACAACTTCTTCCCGTTTTCATACAGGCCCCAGGTTGCGTCAATGTCATACATCGTCGTGCTCCAGTGCTTCCCGTCATAGGTGATCAGCATTAGGTTTCTACCCAGGCCATCCTGATCGTGTGTTAAGTTCGTGAACAGGTACATATCGATCACAGAATTAACATCTAGGTACTCGCTGGCATGCGCCTTAAAGTCCTTATCACTACTGTTCACAACAAAGTTATCCAGTCGTTCAAACGCCTGCTTCTGTGCAGGTGTCCACGTCTTCGGCTGTTCAGAAGTCCACCCGTGTTCGGTGTACGCCACGTTGGTTGACCAGAACATGTCGCCGCGCGTCCACTGATTACTAGATATTGCGATGTTATTCGGGTTCTTTTTGTCCATTCCCCACAGTTTTGGTTCTTTCGCCGTGGTTAGTGTGTACATGCCCCAGTCATCACCATTAACCTTCATTTCAACGGGAAAACCACTAATGGCCCCGTTATTCTGCGAACTTGCCAATTGTTTTGGTGCGCCTTGGCGAGTGGCCACCATTTGGCTCCACAAGTTTGCGTTCACAACGTTTCGTGATTGTGTTGCGTCAACATAGTTGGCCTTCAACACGTACACACTGTGCTTCTTCCAACCTGGGTTAGCCCGCCACTTATACTTATGTTTCAGCTGTTTGTCTTTGTAAAACTTCAGCTTCCAGTTTTTTTGCGGGAACTTGCGGGAACTTTGCCCCTGCCATTCCATCTTGGCGTACGCCGTGACTTTCTTCTTGGTCTTCTTATCATGAAAATCAAACTTCACGACCGGCCCGTCATTATCCGTTTGTGAAACGGCACCACTCACCTTCACTTTAGGAAGATCCTTTGTTTCTTGACTTGATAACAATGGCAACTGCCGGGTGGTATTGAAGTGAATCCATGTAAATGATCCAACCAATGCGACGATGACAACCGTCAAAATCACCGTTAATCCCAGTGCGCGTTTTCTTTTTTTCATGGTCCCCCAACTGCTCCTATTCTTGCCCCGCTACTGCTTTAATTAAAAACTCAACAATGTTTCGAAAATCCTCTTCAACATCCACGTCCTTGAAAAAACCGTTAATGCTTAACTTCGCGTAGCCAAACAGCGTTGCTAAAAAGGCCCGCGCCGTGCGCTCCCGTTCCGTCTGGTTGGCAATCATTGGCGTCAAAATGTCTAAAAGGACGTGGCGAACATCTGCACTTTCAATTGAAGTGATTGGCAATGCCGCGTTAGTACCAGTAAACGCCCGCGTTAGCATTTCTTGAAACGACGGGTGGGCCTCCGCAAACTGGAAGATGGTCATCGCAAAAACGCGTAACGCATCCATTCCAGATACCGGAACCAAGTTTGCATACAACTGGCGCATCAATAACTCGCGTCCCTGAATGGCCACTGCCAGTTTAAGATCTTCGAGACTAGGAAAGTAGTGATACAGTGTTTGCGGCTGAACGTTTAAATTTCGGGCAACCCCACGTAACGACAGGTTGCCGAGCGTGTCACTTTCGGCCATTTTATAGGCCTCAGTCACGATTAATTCACGTGAAAGTGGTGTTCGTTTCATGCCAATTTCTCCTAGATGATGTTCCCTGTTTTAACCATGTCTGCACGTAAGGAAACTTCCAAGTTCCCGTTCCGTTCACGAATTTCGTCAAGAAACGCTTTTTGTTGGTCCAAGTTATTTAACTCAATGTGATATTCAACTTCAAACAGACTCCCAAGGTTTGTCGTTCGAACGTTATCGATTGTCACTTCTTTAGTGTATTTATCAAAAATATCATCAAACGCGTGCTCATAATCTAAATTTTCCGGCATCGTGATTTTCATGATCCGAACGTTTTGATTACCTGCCCCAAAATCTAAAATCGTGTAGAGCAACATGGCTAAACTGACCACGATGGTAAAGAACATCGCGTACAGTAAGTAGCCCCGCCCTGTCGCCAAGCCAATCGTCATGGCAAAGAAGATGGTCACCATCTCCCGTGCATTCCCCGGCGCAGACCGGAACCGAACCAGGCTAAATGCACCGGCCACCGTTAATCCGGCCCCAAGGTTCCCGTGCACCGTCATAATGATGGACTGCACCATAATTGGTAAGAGCGCAACTGCAAAGATAAAGTGTTTTGAGTAATGATTGCGATACATGTACACAAACGCCACGATCAACCCTAAAATCAGGGTCACCAGCGTCGTAATCAAAACCTGTTCAAACGTAATTAAGTGATGTTTTGGTCCTAAATAGCTGACAAGCATTGTTGTCCTCCCAGAATGCCATATTTATAAATTAATCCGTACTTTGAAAACGGTTGTGGATAGATTTTTAGTCCTGCAAACAGATGACTCCACGCAAACGGCAGGGTTTGTGGGATTTTAATCTCCATGACGACCATTCCAGGTGCCAGTAATGGCGTCCCGGTCGTACCTGTTAGTAAGTCGGTGTCTTCTGTGCGCCACCGGATGTTTTCATCAAACGTCAACCGGAGTCCCGTCTCAGTTGCATAGGCTGACCGTTCATAAATGACCGCTGTGTTTCGCGTCAACGAATGATCCTGCACGAAGAAGTCAATTTCCCGTTTGTTCATGTCGGCCGAGACAGTTAATCCACCCTCACCAGCCAAGTATGCCTTGGCCTCATGGTACGGCACCGCAATTCGCCGTTTATACGTGATTCCTAAGACCTTCTTTTTTAGTTCAATGAAGGCAGTTTGATCCGCCGTCACATCACTGCCATACGCACGAAGTCGGAGCTTTTCACGGTACTTACTGTCATCCAGCTGACGTCGAGCAAACATATAACTATCCGTATCGTAATACAACGATGAAATGGTTTGTCGGCCAAACTGATCGATCGTAATTTCGTTTTCAAGTGCGACCAACAGCCGCTGATAGGTATCTTGATCCATCACATACTTTTGTTCGTGACGTTTAAACACCATTGGCACAGTCTTAAGTGCCGCCGGGGTCTCAATCATATTTTTCACCTGCTTTCCGATAATTTAACCGGTAAAGTATATCATCATTGCCGAACACTGTACACCGCCTTTCGAACACGAATTGAATTTTTTAATTGTTTCCTTAAACTCCCGTAGATAGGCGTTTAATCAATTCATTCAATTAACCATTAAGGACTTTCAATCGTAATTATCTTCGGAAATTCCGACACTGTAACAGTTTTTACGAACACTGTGCGATAACGGGAATTTTCCCGATTGTCACCTATGTTTCGCCCGCAAAAGCACGTATACTAGCTCTATGTAATCCTAACGAACTGACAGGAGAAATCATGACAACTACGCTCGATCAAACACTGCTCAATCAAGTGAGCACAGCACTACCAGACATTACCCGGCACCAAATCACCACGACCCTGACCCTTTTAAACGACGGCAACACGGTTCCCTTTGTAGCCCGTTACCGAAAGGAAATGACCGGGAGCCTTGATGAAGTCCAGATTCGGGCGGTCCAGGATACATGGACGCACGTGGAAAAACTTGCGAACCGCAAACACGATGTTTTGACCACCATTGATGCACAAAACGCGTTGACCCCGGCTCTTAAAGAACAAATCAACCACGCAACAACATTACAAGCAGTCGAAGACCTCTACCTTCCGTACAAACAAAAGCGGCGAACGAAGGCGACAATTGCAAAAGAACATGGCCTCATGCCGTTTGCTAAGTGGTTACTGACGTTTCCAACGACTGATTCAAGAAGCGAAGCGGCCGCCTACGTTGACGCCGCCCAAGAACTGCCGGATGTTGACGCCGTTATTACAGGCGCTCACGAAATTCTTGCGGAAGCCTTCAGTGAAGAAGCATCCTTCCGTGAATTTATTCGTGATTACACCCGCCAGCACGCAACGTTAGCAACAAGCGTCAAGACCAAGGGGAAGGCCCTTGATGAGGACGGCGTTTACCAGCAGTATTATGACTTTGAACAACCACTTGCAAAACTTGCCACCTACCAAACGCTCGCCATTAACCGGGGTGAAAAAGCTGGGGTCCTCAAAGTAACCATCGCAGTCGACCCTGCTGCCATTTTGAACTTCCTTCGGTTTAGAATTGTCGGTCATCATCAAGGTTCTGCCGTGACCATCATCACAGCCGCTTATGAGGACACCTATAAACGCTTCATCGGCCCTGCCATCGAACGTGAACTTCGTGGCGACCTCACCGATGACGCCAACACCCATGCAATTGGGGTGTTTGGAACAAACCTGTATCACCTTTTGATGCAGGCACCAATGAAGGGCAGAGTCGTCCTTGGCTTCGACCCGGCGTATCGGACCGGTTGTAAATTAGCGGTTATCGACGCCAACGGAAAGTTCCTCACAAAACTCGTGATCTACCCCCATAAGCCCGCTTCAAATGATAAACGGCAGGCCGCTGCTGGCCAACTTCACGATTTAATCGAGACCTACCAGGTGGAAATGATTGCGATTGGTAACGGAACGGCTTCCCGTGAGTCAGAGGTGTTTGTCGCTGAAGTTCTCCGTGGCATTGACCGAAATGTTCAGTACGTTATCGTTAACGAAGCTGGTGCTTCCGTTTATTCAGCTAGCCAAGCCGCGCGTGACGAATTTCCGGACCTCCACGTCGAGGAACGAAGCGCCATCAGTATCGGCCGGCGGCTTCAAGATCCCCTTGCAGAATTGGTCAAGATCGATCCGCAAAGTGTCGGTGTGGGCCAGTATCAGCATGACGTGCCCACCAAAGAACTGACCCACCAGTTAGATAACGTCGTGGAAACGGCTGTTAACCAGGTTGGTGTCAACCTAAACACGGCCAGCAGTGAACTGCTCGCTCACATTTCAGGGTTAAACAAGACCATCGCAAACAACGTGGTCACCTACCGAAATGAAAACGGTCGATACACCGATCGGCGCCAGTTAAAGAAGGTGGCGCGCCTCGGTCCGAAAGCCTACGAACAGGCCGTTGGGTTTCTTCGCATCATCGGCGGGAAAAATCCATTGGATAACACGGACATTCACCCGGAGAGCTATCCGGTTGCAAAACAGATCCTCGACCTGACCGCAACGGATACCAGCCAACTAGGCGCACCGGCACTTGCGACGACATTAGCCGCCCTCAACCACGATCAGCTCGCGCAACAAACGGGCGCCGGCGTTGCCACCGTCACGGACATTTTGACCAGTCTGGCTAAACCCGGCCGTGATCTGCGTGACGACATGCCCGCACCACTCCTGCGTCATGACGTCCTCACCTTGGCCGATCTCAAGCCCGGGATGGAATTACAGGGAACCGTCCGCAACGTGGTCGACTTCGGCGCGTTTGTCGATGTTGGTGTTAAACACGATGGTCTCGTTCACGTCTCCAAACTGACGAAACGGTTTGTAAAGGACCCCGCCGCCGTTGTCGCGGTTGGCGACATTGTCACCGTTTGGGTCGATGACGTTGATGAAGTCCGTCAGCGCATTCAGCTCACCATGCTAGACCCCAATGAGGCCTAGTTTAAAAATAAGCATGCTAAAAGCGCCTGTCTTCCCAACAACAATTGGGATGACAGGCGCTTTAATTTAAACCAACATTTCTGATCATTGGGACACGTTCCATTACCAGTGATCAAACCGTGCTGTTAAAGACCACTCCGATACTGAACCCGTAACGTTGTTGTCCCTCGCGGCACGTTCACTTGAACCGTTCCCCGTTTTGAAACATGAGCGGTTAACGTCTTCCCGTGATTCGTTGTCACTGCATAACCCCCACCGTAGTTAAAGATTGGGAGATCAACCACCTGACCACGTGCGCTCGTTGGCACTGTTACGGTCATCCCATTTGGTTGAGCTGCCATATGCACATGAATCGTTTTAACCACATGCCCATGGGCCCGAATTAAGGCGTCGTGATGGTAGATCGACTTCAAATGTTTCAAACTACTTTGCGGTGCATAGTCAAAGTACTCTGCTTTGGTTGCAAACGTCTGGTAAGAAGCAGGCGTCACACGTGGCTTCGCCAATGCGGTGTAGGTGAACCCAGTACCGAGCGTTAACAGCAGCGATAGTCCCACTGCCCAATTTCGCCACCGGAACGTTAGGTCAATTCGATCTACAAGGAGTGTTAACGCGACCAGCGCAAACAGACTGATAAACGTATACAACCGCCATGGGTGTTGGATCAAGCGAATCGGTGTCTTTTCAAACAGTTGCCACGGAAAGAGCCGCGTAGTCGCCCAAAAGAGCACCGTGCTTAAAATCAGCAACGTTTTCCCTAAATGATCTAGGTGCCGAAAACCAAACCATGTCGCAATCATTCCGACCAAGACAACGGTTCCTAACGTAACGCCGTGGGTCAAAAGTCCCGTCTTTGTTACGTTTGCCAAACCATAAAACACGGCAACAAACGGCGTAATCGTTTGCGTGTACAGGGAACCGATCCGTGGTGATTCAATCACCACTTGGTGGGTCGTTTTCAACATAACGACTAACTCGGGGGCTGCGATCACCGCCGTTACCAAACCAGTTAAAATCAAATCACGCCACGTCCGGAGGTCATCCAATTGGCGCCACGCGATGATCAGCACCAACACAACGATTCCAGCCGCAAGGAGGGCCGATAACACGTGGGTGTACACCAACAGGACCGCACCAAGGGTCGTCAGCAGCCACCCGCGCCGCTGTTTGGTCAACGTCATGTAAAGACCGAGGAATAAAATCACGTACCACGTCATGGACTGCGATTCAGGGAGATCAAAACGCACGGTGTCATTAAAGACCATGTACCCGGCCACGTTATACAGCATGCTGAAGAACCACGCGCCTAATTCGGGCCGCTGCGCTCCCCGCAGACGTAAAAACGTTCTCATGCACCAG
Organism: Furfurilactobacillus entadae; assembly: GCF_045862745.1. Lineage (NCBI taxonomy): Bacteria > Bacillati > Bacillota > Bacilli > Lactobacillales > Lactobacillaceae > Furfurilactobacillus > Furfurilactobacillus entadae. The sequence continues at coordinate 19,251 of NZ_BQXN01000013.1, forward strand.
TAACAAACCCATGCACTCAGGACAATGTAAAACACGTTTCCTAAGTACAGGGCCGTGATCCCGGGAATCCCGATGAGCCGTAACAATGCGTACGGGTAAAGAAACACATAGGGATAAAAAATTTGAATCCCGAGTCCTGAACCCTTAAAGGTATAGGTACTAATGGCGTTATGCCACACCCCATGCTTTGCTGATAGGTACAACTCTTCGATCCGGTTTACGTGAAATTGTTGATCCCACCCGCCAAATAAATGGTTGTTTAGTAAAAAAGGCAGTTCAATGGCTAATGCCGCTAAAATAAACGTCACCCATAAGCATACTTGCCGATGATCCCGAACCCAGCCGTAAAACCCGGCCGTTTCACGATATGCTTGTTGTTGATTAGCCAGTGATTCATGATAATCCACAGTCTTGTCACCGTTCCTCTCTTAGATAAATACGAAAACATCGTACCATATCTCTAAAACCAATTGGCAGCTTAAATGGTGCTTGCGCGTTAAACAAACCGCCCAATAATCCGGGCATCAAAAAAATGATTGCTAAGCCAATCCAGGCCCAGCAATCATTTTGAGTTAACGAAGATCTTTAAAAAAGCAAACCAACTATGCAATCATTCTGCTTAATCAACGGTTCAGTTTTTAAAAGTCAGTAATCGAGTTACCTATTTAGCGTTGGCCTTCGCAACGGCTGCCATCGCAACCCCGCTAACCCAGTGAACAGGTTGGTCGTAGTTTGGTTGGAAGAACATGTCAACCATGGATAACGTTTCAATTGTCATCCCAGTTTGAATGGCCATTGAAATAACGTTAGCTGATTGTGACACATCATGGTTACTGTAGAAAGAACCACCAAGGATCTTGTGCGTTTCAGGATCCCACGTCAACGTACAAAGCACTGGCGTTGTGGTCAACATAAAGTCTGGCCGGTAATCTTGTTCGAAGTCAACTGAGTCCACTTCCACGCCGCGTGCTTTGGCACCTTCAACCGTTAACCCTGAGGCAGCGATCGTTTGACCAAACAGTTCCACGGCTGATGTGGATTGCGTCCCGATGTACTTAACGGTTGGTTTGTCGATGTTATGACCCACTAAGATCCCTTGACGAACGGCATTAGTTGCCAACGGAATGTAGTCATCCTTGTGCGTTGGGTTGTAATGAACAGTTGCTGAGTCCCCGGCAGCAAAGATGTCAGGGTTACTTGTTGACCGCATGTAGTCGTCGGTTGTGATGGCACCGTTAGGCAACATGTCAACCTTGCCCTTCATCAAATCAGTGCTTGGTTTGAATCCAGTACATAAAACAGCCATGTCAGCGGTGTAACTGCCGGCATCAGTGGTGACAGTAACTTGGTCGTCACCAGTAAAACTAGTTACCATTTGACCCAGGGCCAACTTCACACCGTGATCAGTAAACTGTTTTTCAACCCGGTCAGTAATTTCTTTATCAAAATTCTTGGCTAACACACGTGAGAAGCCGTCAATCAACGTAACGTCCTTGCCGGCTAAAGAGTATTGTTCAGCCATTTCGGCACCAATGTACCCTGAGCCAATGACAACAACACTCTTAATTTTATCAACAGCATTCTTCAATTGTTGAGCGTGCGTCCAGTTCTTACATAGATAAACGTTCTTGTTATCGATTCCATCGATTGGTGGGATAACGGGCGATGATCCAGTTGTAACAACCAGCTTGTCATAACTTTCCGTTGTAATGTCACCAGACTTCAAGTCCTTGACCGTTACCGTCTTGTTGGCTGTATCAACGTCTGTCACGTCGTGTTCCATCTGCATGTTGGCACCCAACTGTGCTAATGCGTCAGGGTTTGAGTAGAACATCTTGTCAGCATCTGACACATGACCCCCAACCCATAAGGCGATCCCACATGATAGGAATGATAAATTATCGTGACGTTCGTAAACCGTCACATCATAATCCGGGTGCTCCGTTAAAATTTGTTGCGTGGCAAAAGTCCCCGCATGCGTAGCTCCAATAACGATAACTTTCATGAAAAGTTTCCTCCAGTGGCACTAAATTTAATTTCAGTTGTAAACAATTTTAATTCTATCCCCTTTAATTTTGTTGTCAACGCTTACACTTGCTACTCCTCACTGCTTCACAAGCGATGACCCCCGTCACCAAAGCACCTTAACAACACTTTGTGAAATTATTACATTTTGACGAGAATTAACACCGCTAAACCATTGTCATATCAACGGTTCAGTTATCACTAGATAATTCACAATCTAGTAGATATTTTTGTAAAATAACCATTAATATCGTAAAGCTTATTTTTCAAAAAAACCGTTGCCGGTTAAGGATCACTAACCGGCAACGTTTTTCGTCAACTAATTATTTTGTTTGCTCCGTGTTGCCTGTGCGTTTTCGTCGTTAATTCGTGACTGTGGGGTTGGATACGTGATCTTCATAACTGCTGGCATAATGATCGGAATCAAAATGATCAACAGAATAATCCCGACAATCACGACCAACGCAACCTGAATCAACGTCATGACACCTGACGGAATCAACGCGGCAAACGTCCCCGCTCAGGATGATTCCGACAGAGATAACCACCGTTCCGATGATCGTTGTTGCCTTCAACATTCTTGCATCCGTCGAGGTTGGCTCATGCAGGAACTCACGGTACTTCGACATCAGGAAGATCGAGTAATCGACCCCGAGAGAGATCAGCATTACAAAGGCAAAGAACGGCGTGTTCCATGTCAGCATGCTTTGTCCCAGGAACGTCTTAACCAACCAGTACACGATGTTTGTTGCACTGCTGTAAGCAATCAAGAGTGTGGCCTCAATCGCAATTGGTTGAACCAGTGACCGCGTAACGACCATCAAAGCAATGAAAATTCCGGCTAACATGATGATGGCCGTCCGGCTAAAGTCACTCGATGCCATTTCATTCGTGTCATTTGTCTGCGACGTCGTGCCACCAAAGGCGACCTCAGCGTCGTTTAAGCTGGTTCCCTTTAACGCACCCTTAACGATTGCTTCAAGCCGTGGCAAGCGGTTCATGGCTGCCTGTGAGCTTGGGTCATCATCAAGGATCACGGTAATTTTCGTAATCTTCTTACTTGGCGAGAAGTACGTCTTCATGACTGGTGCAAACGTCTTGCTCGTCAATTGTTCCTTAGGAATGTAGTACGTCTTTGCTGCACTTGAGTCCTTTAATCCGCCCAGATAACTGTTGACCGATTTTGACCCAGCAGAAATTGTCCCAAGGCCCGTTGTTGCGCTTCCTAATCCATCCGATAGCGTTTGGGTTTCGTTGCCAAGTTCGCTCAGTTTCGACGCCATTTGAACGTTGCCGCTTGCCACTTGGTTGGCACCGCTAGTTAACGTCCCGGTACTTCCGTTGATTGTTCCCATGGCACTTGCCAGTTGTGCCGTACTACTTGTTAGCTGTGTCAGCCCCCCGCTCAGTTGTGAAATGGCGGTCGCAGATGCTGGCAGCACCTGATTTGAGGCCGTATTCAACTGGCTGATTGCTTGTTGTAACTGACTTGTTGATGCTTGTAACGTTTGCAATTGGGTCGCAACGCTCTGGTCGTTACTCCCAATCGTTTGTGCATCGGAACCAATCTGGCTTAGCGAATCACTCACCTGCTTTTGTAAACTGGCGGTTGAGCTACTCTGCTGTTGCAGTGCGCCGTTAATAACTGCCGTAACGGTCGCCTGTTGTTCAGACGTTAAGTTTGCCCCGTTCCCCTGCATCTGCGCCACTAACTGGCTCGCATCCACAGACGGCGTCGTCATGCTACTCCGTGCCGTTTGAACAGACTTTAATTGCGTCCCGATGTCCTTTGTTGAATCACCAATTGTCGTTAATGAGCCCTGAATGCCACTTGTTGATCCTGTTGACGCTGCACTCACCTGCTGATTCAGGCTGCTGATGGCTGCGTTCAACTGTGGCAAGGCCGTTTCCAACTGTTGCAGTTGGGCTTGTTGGCTCCCACCGGTACTAGATTGAAGCTGTGAATTCAATTCGTTAACACCGGTAGTAACCTGACTAATTCCACTACTCAAAGCGGCTGTTCCGCTAGCAACCTGTTGTGAGCCGGTTGCCAATTCTTGTGCTGAGGAAACACCACCGCTAATGTTGGCGCCGTCCAATTGTTGTTTGGCGCTGGTTAATCCACTGTTGATTTGGTTGATTCCTTGTTGAGACTTTGTTAAGCCGCCGGTGACAGTTGCCATCTGGTTGCGAACGTACAGCGCCTTAATCTCTGATCCACCAGGTTGACTCGCGGAGAGCACCGTCTTAACACCGGTGGTCTTTTTCAGTTGACCGGTGACCCGATCCACGATTTGTAATGATTCTTCGTTATTCAGTTTGTGCTTGCTACTGATGTAAATGGTTGTCGGTTCAGCTGTTCCCTTTGAGAAGTGCTTTTGAACTAATTTGAACCCTTCCTTAGCCGGAACGGTGTCACTAATTTCCACAGTATCATCATAATCAAGGATGCCGTGGCCAACAAACGCCAGTGGTAGCATCACAACGCCCATGATCACGAGTGACAAAATCGGCCGAATCATGGAGGTACTTCCTAAGGTGTGCCACAACCGACTGTTCCCTTCGCCGCTAAACTTCTTAACTGGCCAGAACATCCGTGGGCCAAGAACCGTCATGAAAAATGGGTTCAACGTCAAGAGCACTGCTAACAGCACAACGACCCCAACCGCAATTCCAACGGCCGAGCGGTACAGTGAAAACCGGGCAAACGCCAGCACGGTCATCCCAATGAGGACAGAGACCCCGGAATAAAGAACCGTTCGTCCACCAATTTTAATTGCGCTCTTGCTGGCATCACGTGCTGATTTACCGTGCGCCATTTCCTCACGAAACTGGTTATACAACAGGATGTTGTAATCCGTTCCGATCCCAAACAGCACGATAATGATGAACACTTGCGTGAAGTTAGAAAACGGAAAGCCAAAGTGCTTAACCAGGTTCGTTACAACACTGATTGAAACCAGTCCAGAAACACCTACCGTAAATAATGAAATCAATGGTGTGATGGGTGACCGGAACACTAGCAATAAGACGAAAAAGATGAACACAGCCGCAATCACTTCGGTCTTCTGAACCCCTTTTTGTGTGGCGTCAGAAAAGTCCTGGTTTAAAATGTCGGACCCGGTGATGTACGTCTTCACACCGCTTGTCTTAGCCGCCTTCGTCAGCTCACTCCGAATCTTTGTACGGCTGTGTGCTGTGCTCAGCTTGACGTTCATTTGAACAAGTTGCGTGGTCTTATCTTTGGCAACCAACTGTGCCTTTGCCGTTGCGCTGTCCTGCGCCGTGGTAATGGCCTTAATTTGATATTTATTTTTATCCTGTTTGAGCTTCGTAATGGTTTTATCGATGGCTTTGTTTTGGCTTGCCGTCAATTTGTGGTCCCCATTACTAAACACCGCAACGACCGCAGTCGTATTCTTTTGTGAGCTCCCCCACTTATCCTGAAGCTTTGTTGCTCGCTGACTTTGATAACTACTTGGGATCGTAATTTGACCCTTTTCCGCCACCAGCTTATTTGTATCCGGCGTCAACAGGATGGCCGCAACTAAAACCACTAACCACCCCACAAGACGCCACACATGATTTCTTCTCATCCAACTCATTAGCGCTGCCTCAATTCTCTTCGTTTGCCTTTAACGTTAGCCATGGCGTCCAATCGATCGTAATCCGTTTGCCATCACGGTGCGGACACAACGATTCTAAATAAAAGTTGGCCAGTTCATGACGAAACTGCTGTTCTGCACGATCAAAAACGGCAAGCGCTTTATCCTTAACGTCCCCCAGCGGCCGGCTTGTATCCAATTTGCCAATGTGATAAACCGCCTCAAACGATGGATCATCTGAAATCCGAAAAACATGATCCGCTAACCCTGAGGTCATTCCAAACGGCTCCGTTCCTTCGATTGCGTCAAAAACATCCAGCATGCTAATTTGATCTGGTTCCCGGTTTAAAACGACCCCACCGGCCTTCCCCGAAACAGATCGAACCAACCCGGCTTTTGCCAACCGTTGAACGATTTTCTTGGTATACGAATCAGATAGTTCCAACCGTTGTGAAATCAACGTGCTTTGTAACGGAACCGCCTGCTCTTGAATTGCAAGTAACATCAAAATACAGATTCCCTGTTCCAAACTCGCCTTAACTTTCATGTGTCCTCCTAATCACGACATTCAATATCCATCACTAAACAGGATAAATGATATCCCGTTATAAAATTAAATCAACCTTAACGCCACTTTTCTCATTTGTTGTTCATCGAGTTATTCGCTATACTGTCAACAATGTAAACTGTCAATCAGGTAACTGCCTTCACCCCGGGGCAAGTCAAGCAAAGCGAGGCACACCATGGCATTCATTACTGAACATTACATCCTGGCCGTTGATCAAGGGACAACCGCGTCACGAGCAATTATCATCAATCAACACGGTCGCCGGGTAACAGCTGCGTCACAACCACTCCCACAAATCAACCGGCACCCCGGTTGGGTGGAACATGACCTAAACTTACTCTGGAATTCCGTTCAATCAGCCATTTCCACCGTTTTGATCAATACCGGAATTCACCCTGACCAAATTGCCGGCGTCGGCATCGTCACGCAACGTGAAACCACCATCATCTGGGACAAAACGACCGGCGAACCAATTGCGCCCGCCATCGGATGGCAATCACAGCAAGTAGATGAGCGCACGCCACAATTGATTAAGGCCGGTTACAACGACCTCATCCACGAAAAAACCGGTTTGTTCATCAATTCATACTTTTCTGCCGCAAAAATCCGTTGGCTCCTCGACCATGTTCCTCGTGCCCAAGCGCGGGCGGAACGGGGCGAATTGTGCTTTGGGACCGTTGATTCATGGCTTGCCTGGAAACTTTCGGGTGCGGCGCTTCACGTTACCGATTACTCGAATGCAAGCCGAACCATGCTGTTTAACATCCACACGCTTGACTGGGATGATGAAATTCTTCACCTCATGAACATTCCCCGTGCCCTTTTGCCAACGGTGAAATCATCGGCCGAAGTTTACGGGCACACACAAAACTACCAATTTTTCGGCGCCGAGGTTCCAATCGCAGCACTTGCAGGGGACCAACAGGCGGCCCTCTTTGGACAAATGGGGTTTGAAAAGGGTGTCGTCAAGAACACCTATGGCGCTGGTGCTTTCATCATCATGAATACGGGTACGACCCCGCTTATTTCCACCAACGGGTTGTTGACCACCATTGCTTATGGAGCCAACGGAACCGTTAAGTATGCCCTTGAAGGCTCCATTTTCGTCGCCGGTTCAGCCATTAGCTGGCTTCAAGACGAAATGCACATGATTCCTGACGAGCCCGCTGCTAAACGTGCGGCTCTGGCCTCAACAAATGACGATGAGGTATACCTTGTCCCCGCATTTTCTGGCCTTGGCGCGCCCTATTGGGATGATCAAGCGCGTGGTGCTGTTTACGGGATCACTCGGGGAACAACCCAAAATGACTTCGTGAAAGCCACGCTTCAGGCAATTGCTTACCAAACGCGCGACATCATCGAAACCATGAAGAAGGATACGCAGCTAACCATTCCGCAGTTAAACGCCGATGGTGCTTCATCGCGCAATACCTACCTCATGCAGTTCCAGGCCGACATTCTCAATATGAACGTCAACCGATCAGCTGATGAAGAAACAACTGCGCTTGGTGCCGCCTACCTCGCGGGTCTGGCGGTGGGCTTTTGGGATAATGTTGATGCACTAAAAGCCATTTACCAGCCCGGCAAAACATTTTCGCCCACAATGAGTGCCGAGCGGCGCCACCACCTCTATCACGGTTGGCAGATGGCCGTTAAGGCGACCGAGTTGTTCAAATAATGCTATTGTCGAAAAAAACATTAAGACACAAGAAAAATGCTGTGGAAAAAACTTTTCACAGCATTTTTTTAATCGTGAAAAAAAGTTCACAAGTTTTTTTATTTGACGGCGACAATGCTAATCGTTGGTCTGATACGTTTTCATCACTCATCACACCCCTCATTTGAATGAAAACGGTTGCGCAAAGCGGGTGCATAGCGCAAAATTATGTTATATAATGAACCACGGCAATAATAGAAAGCGGTTACGCTTCCTATCACTGCGTCAACTTACATTAAAGGCATTTAAGGAGTGAAAGACGTGGCAACAGAATACAGCTCATTGTTTACCTTCTTTGGCGGTACTGGTGACCTGGCCAAGCGTAAACTATACCCATCATTATTTAAACTTTATGTCCGTGGAAACTTAGGCGAACACTTCGCCGTTGTTGGAACGGCCCGTGACACGTGGTCAGACGAAAAGTTCCGCGAAATTGTCACGCAATCCATTCGTGATGACCAACCAGATGCAGATATGCACGCGGCTGAAGTCTTTACATCACACTTCTACTACTTGGCACACGATGTGACTGATAAGGCCCATTATGCTGTCATGAAGGACTTGCTTGAAAAATTAGATAAACAATATAGTATTGGTGGCGACCGGATTTTCTACCTGTCCATGGCCCCACGTTTCTTCGGTGAAGTTGCCCTGAACCTGAAGTCAGAAGGCCTATTATCTGACGATGGCTCAAACCGTCTGGTCATCGAAAAGCCATTCGGAACGGACTACAAGACCGCTGAAACATTAAACGACCAGCTTGCTGGTGCCTTTAGCGAAAACCAAATTTACCGGATCGACCACTACCTTGGTAAAGAAATGGTTCAAAACATCCAAGCACTTCGGTTTGGTAACACCTTGGTTGAATCACTATGGAACAACCGTTACATCGACAACATCCAGGTCACATTGAGTGAAAAGCTTGGTGTTGAAGACCGGGCCGGTTACTACGATACTGCTGGTGCCTTACGTGATATGGTTCAAAACCACATCATGCAAATCGTTTCTCAACTTGCCATGGAACAACCCGTTTCCTTCACGGATGCTGATGTTCGTGTCGAAAAGATCAAGGCATTACGTTCACTCCGGGTTTACAGCCCTGCCGAAGCCTCAAAGAACTTCATTCGTGGCCAATACGGTGCTAACGACACAGAACCTGCCTACCGTGACGAACCAAACGTACCAAAGGACTCCACAAACGACACGTTTGTTGCCGGGAAGTTACTCTTTGATAACTACCGGTGGTCCGGTGTGCCATTCTACGTGCGGACTGGGAAACGTTTAGCTGACAAGTTCACGCGGATCGACGTTGTCTTCAAGAAGCCATTGATCGACATCTTCGCCTTCCCACAAAACCGTGACAACACGTTGGCACCTAACGTGCTCACCATTTACGTTGAACCAAACTCAGGTTTCTCACTGCAAGTTAACGCTAAGACTGCTGGTCAAGGATTTGCAACGGAACCAATCCACTTGGACTTCCAACAAGACGTTGCCCAAAAGGAAGAAACGCCAGAACCATACGAACGTTTGCTGCATGACACCTTGAAGGGTGACCAAACAAACTTCGCTTCATGGGATGAAGTTTCCTACGCTTGGAACTTCGTTGACGTTATTCAAAAGCTTTGGGATTCAGAAACCCCTAACTTCCCGAATTACGTTTCTGGTTCAATGGGCCCTGCTGCATCAGACGAACTGTTGCAACGTGATCACCGGTCATGGATCTACAAACTTAACCGGTAATCAAATTCAATTATGTTATAAAAAATGGCGCCTTTCTCCTGTTTAGGAGAAAGGCGCCATTTTATTTTATTGATCATCTACTGAAGTTCGATAATTCGTTCTTCATTATTTAACATCGTGGCGAAAGTACCATCCGGACGTTTTGCTTCCACAAAATTACCGTTAAACGTCATGCTGTCGACATCAAACTGGAAGTACCCACTTCCAAGTTCAATCGCGGTAATCACGTAATCGCCAAGTTGACGATCATGACGCATTTTGGTTTCCTTTGTAAGTGATGCACGTAATTTTTCTGCAGCCACTGTCTGGCCTCCTATGTTTAAAGTTATTCGTTAATCATTATTTAACTATGTTAAAAATAAAGTCAAACAACTAAAGTGGCCGTTAAGCCTCCGAATCGAGTGACTTTAGTTTAATCTGTAAATTATTTTTATGCAATAGAAGAATTACTTTTAATCGCAAAATTATCGTCACAATAATTAATGACTGTACACAAAAACGATGGCCGCTTTTTTTGCGCCCACCGCTTTCTATTTCATGCTTAATTTAACTTCACAACCTGTTGATCATTCACAAATGGATATTCAACTGGTTCTGTCTGTTGCAATAATTCATCAGACAATTCAATCTGGAACACGCTCTGGTTGTGATATGGAATAAAGTAATACTTCTTTGAAGTAACCCCCATAATCCCAATGTACTGCGTGTAATCAGGAACGCCTTCCTTGATGTTAACACCGCGAGGGATTTCTACGTTATGAAGAATGTGGGTAATCGCGTTCACACCAGCCATTTCACCGGTTGGTTGTTCGATGTTTTCCTTCAAAAAGGCGGTCCGAACAAACCGCTGTGGTGGCGTGTAACCACCTGGTAATTGAACGGTTCCTGTCCCCTGACCAAACGCATGGGCCGTTACACCCATAAACTGTTTGTTCCCGTAGGCTTCTGTCTGCAACGTGACGTAGTTGTTTAAGTTCTTAATGTGCCACTGAAGTTCAGGTGCATTTGTCATGACTTCAACCGGGTTGTCTTGTAACGTTAACTTTTCACCAGTTGGTTCGATAACGCAGCACCGACCACTAGCGTCTGTCACGATCCAGTGCAATGGTGGAACGACATTAATCAACGGCGTTTCAAAGTTAACCAACCGAATGGAATCTAATTCAGCTTGAACTTCTTCCAAGTTACGGCAGTTTCCGAGTAACACGGAAACGAGTTCATGAGGTGCCAGGTTCTTTTTGCTAGAATCTGGATTTTGGTATTGTGCCTCACGTGGAAAGTAGAGCGCAGCAACAGACAGACCAAATTCATTCAACCCATCTGCGAAAAAGTAGGTCCCTAACTGACGCCCAGTACCCAAAAAGGCATACTGGTTAACAAATTCGGCTTCCTTCGTTGCACTTTCCCACCGATAACCGCGGGGCAAGAAGACTGGACGGCCACCCAATTCAAAAGCGTAGTCCATTGTCCGTGCTAGGAAGTGTAATCCATCGGTTGTTTCAAAGGTCAGGCTTGTACACATGATTTATCCCTCTTTTGCATTTCGATTACCGCCAATTCTAAAAGTTATCTACCAAATAACTTCTCACAATCGCATTATTTTACAGTTTGTGTGAGAAAACGTTGTGAGCGCTTCACCTTCGCCAAACCCTTTAATAATTACAATTTCGCCAACCATCGAAAAACATGAGAACGTGAACCAAAGTTCGTCCCCTATTCTAAATTTAACCATTCAGATAAAGGAGCACTTTAGATCATGAACAATGAATCGTCCGAAGCACAGCGTTATGCCTTATGGGGAGCCGTTACCGTCACGTTCAACGTCCTCTTGTTCTATTTCTTAGATAAAAAGTTAGGCATTGAATACCAACTAGCCAACTTGATCGATTGGGTCGTGTCCGTTTTCTTTGCCTTCGTTGTTAATAAATACCTTGTCTTTAAAACACACGCAACCGGATGGTGGCCTGAGATTGGTTCATTCTACCTGACACGTGTCTTAACTTACGTCATCGAAGTCATTTTCTTGTGGCTCTTAATCTCACAACTAACGGTCAACGCCACGGTCAGCAAGTTGATTGCCCACGCCATCGCAATTGTCGTTAATTACTTTCTTAGTAAAGCACTCGTTTTTAAGACAACCAGCAACCACATCGATCAACAGCAACCCATCAACAAAAACTAAGCAATTGCGTTATGGCTTTTATCGATAACCTTAGTTGCAAGTTCGAATTCTGAACGTAATTCGTCAAACGCAGCCGTTAATGGCGCCTCATCCTCAATTTGGTTCGCAATTTCGTCTAGGCAGAGTTCCCCTGCTTCTGTCAGTAAGATGCGGTGAACCCGCCGGTCCTTCACGTCTGTTTCAATTTGAATCAGTTTGGCAGTTAATAACCGCTTAAGACGAATACTAAATAGCGCAGACGACACGTGAAGCTTGTGGGCTAACTGCTCATTGCGTGCCCCTTCTGAAACTTCACCTAGTTCATCCAAAATCAGGTAATCCAAAACGTTTAAGTCGTGTTTTTGACAAATCCGGCCAACGTTTTTTTCTAAATCATCAATCTCACGGTGAACAAGGTCGACCTGACGTAAAATCGCTGTTGTCGTTAAATCTGTTTTAATCATTTATTTATCTCCTAAATAGTTTACAAGTTTCTGTCTTGTCCATATTTATACCATCTCTCTCACTCAGCACTTATCATAAATCCGTTCAAAGTGTGGGACTTTGAGAAACATTATTAACTAATTTCTGATTTAAATTTTTTATAACCTAATTGAACAGCGATAAACGTTTTGCTAGAAAGGGCCTAATAACAGCAAACAGCGTCACTTTGTTTAACGTTTCACATTAAAATACATGTGATCAACCCACAAATTCCAAAAAGGCAGCACTTATGAATGACGCATTCATTCATAAGTGCTGCCTTTTAGTTAATAATCATAAAATAAGCTCAATTGAGCCCCAAAAATCCTTAGTTAACGTTAATTTGCAGTGCGATGCCTAGGCCACCACCGATACACAACCCGGCAACACCAACGTGACGCTCCGCATGACGAAGTGCATAAATAAGTCCGGTCACAATACGAACACCGGTTGCACCTAACGGATGACCAATCGCAATGGAACCGCCATTAGGATTCAACTTTTCTGCTGGGATTCCCAACTCACGCGCAACGGCCACGCTTGGCGCTGCGAATGCTTCGTTTAGTTCGAAGAGGTCAATGTCATCAATGGCTGTTTTTGTTTTCGCCAGTAACCCGCGAACCGCACTAACCGGTGAATACCCCATGATTTGTGGATCAACCCCGACTTCTTGGTAGCCCGTGATGGTTGCAAGGATCGGAACCGCCAGTTCTTCTGCACGTTCCCGCCGCATCAGCACCATTGCTGCGGCACCGTCGTTTAATGGCGCTGCGTTCCCGGCTGTAACCGTTCCGTGGTCTTCAAACGTCGGTGCTAATTTGGCGAGCTTTTCAAGGTCGGTATCTTCACGAATCGTTTCGTCGCGATCCACCACGCGTTGCCTATGCCGTTCAGTAACTGTGAGTGGCACCATTTCATCAGCAAATTGCCCGTCATCGCTAGCCCGTGCTGCCTTTTGGTGGGACGCTAATGCAAATGCATCCTGCTCTTCACGGGTCACGTGGTACATTGCGGCGACGTTTTCGGCGGTGACTCCCATTGGTTTATCGCTAAAGGCGTCCGTGAGGCCATCGTGTTCCATGCTGTCGACAAACGTCGTATCACCAAACTTTGTTCCAAACCGCATGCCCTTCGCAAGGTATGGCGCATTGCTCATGCTTTCTGTCCCAACGACTAGAACACTATCAGCGTCGCCCATGGCAATGGCTGCCTGGCCCAAACGAATCGCCTTTAATCCTGAACCACACACTTCGTTTATCGTCATCGCCGGACTGGTCTCCGGAACACCAGCCTTAATGCTAATTTGCCGACCAACATTTTGACCGCTTCCCGCCTGTAGCACGTTTCCGGCAATGGTCTGGTCAACAATCGCCGGCGCGATCCCTGCCCGTTCGATGGCCGCTTTAGCCGCTATTACACCCAAGTCAACCGCGCTAAAACTAGCTAAATGACCACCCATCTTACCAACCGGTGTTCGCACTGCACTAACGATTACAACCTCGTCCATGATGTTCCCTCTTTCTTCATGTTTTCAGTAACGTTCAGTCTACCCGATGTCTTCGACCCCGGCAATTGTTTTGATTGGTTAACTAACCATCGTTACAGACTTTTATCATTTAATACACGTCAATCATCCCTGTTTCTCTGTAAAGAAAATTTATTTCATTGGTTTACCCCAAAAGCGTGGCCTAGTAGTTGAAAAATTCGGGCACATCAACTACCATAATAGCTGTACTCGTGTCGCTTTTCACAATTATGGAACATTGTTGTTTTGACGGCATTTTGTCTAATTGACAACAATTTTCATGCTAATACAGAACAAGGAAGGTTTATCATGGCAGATCAAAAAGCACAAATTGGTGTTGTTGGTTTAGCAGTTATGGGGAAGAACTTGGCCCTGAACATCGAAAGCCGTGGCTACACTGTCGGCGTTTACAACCGTTCACGGTCTAAGACTGACGATATGATGAAGGATCACAGCGAAAAGAAGCTGGTTCCTAGTTATACTGTTGCAGACTTCGTTAACTCATTAGAAACACCTCGGCGGATTTTACTGATGGTTAAAGCTGGGATGCCAACTGACGCCGTTATTCAAGAACTCTTGCCACTATTGGACAAGGGTGACGTTTTGATCGATGGTGGGAACACTAACTTCCACGACACCATGGCTCGGAATGCTGAACTGGACAAATCCGGGATCAACTTTATCGGGATGGGTGTCTCTGGTGGTGAATTAGGCGCCTTACAAGGACCTTCTTTGATGCCTGGTGGTCAAAAAGACGCCTATGACTTGGTTGCACCAATCCTCGAACAAATCTCTGCCAAAGCACCTCAAGATGGCACCCCTTGTGTCACTTACATCGGCCCTAACGGTGCTGGTCACTACGTTAAGATGGTTCATAACGGGATTGAATACGGTGATGAAGAACTGATCGACGAAAGTTACAACATCATGCGTAACGTCGCCGGAATCTCTGTTGACGAAATGGCTGACATTTTCAAGGAATGGAACAAGGGCGAATTGGACAGTTACTTAATCGAAATTACGGCCGACATTTTGAGCCGTAAGGATGACTTAGGCGACGACAAGAACTTACCAATCGTTGATGCCATCTTAGACCGTGGTAACAACAAGGGAACTGGTAAGTGGAGTTCAGAAGACGCTTTGAACATCCAAGTCCCACAATCCGTTATTACTGAATCCGTTTATGCACGTTACATCTCAATGATGAAGGACGAACGTGTTAAGGCTTCTAAGGCATTACCAGCTGCTGCAATGCAAGGTAAGGCTGAAATTGGTGACAAGACTGAATTCGTCGAAAAGATTCGTCAAGCCTTGTTCTTCAGTAAGTTGATGAGTTATGCCCAAGGATTCGAACAACTTCGCGTTGCTTCCGAAACCTACGACTGGGACTTACAATTCGGTCAGCTTGCACAGATCTGGCGTGCCGGATGTATCATCCGTGCTGGCTTCCTTCAAAACATCACGGATGCCTATGACAAGGATCCTAAGTTGACGAACTTATTGTTCGACGACTACTTCAAGGACATTGCCACTAAGTACCAACAATCTGTTCGTGACGTCGTTGCCATGGCCGTTCAAGCTGGGGTTCCAGTTCCTAGCTTCTCAGCAGCCATCACTTACTACGACAGCTTCCGTGCAGAAGTTCTGCCTGCTAACCTGTTACAAGCACAGCGTGACTACTTCGGGGCTCACACCTACGAACGTGTCGACCGTCCTGGTAACTTCCATTACAGCTGGTACGAAGAACAATAGACTCACTCTTAAAACGCTGTGGCCTGCTGGTCGCAGCGTTTTTTCTGTGCCCAAACAAGCAGGACGTCAAAAAGCGTCACCAGAAAAAAATTCCGGTGACGCTTTTTGCATGACTTAAACCCATTATGGTCGTTAAAACTTTTCCCACGGCGCCGCTGCGTTAGCAAACGTTTCCTCGGGTGTCGCTTCCGTTGAGATCCCGGCAATTGGTTTAAAGACCGCATTCAGGAAGTCCCACAGAGGAGCAGGTACGTTTAAATCATCAATGTCATTCGGTGAAATGACATACCGAATGGTGTCCTCATCATCAGCAATGACTTTTTGAACCCACTTCGGTTCACGGATCAACTCACGACCAATTGCCGCAAAATCAACACCTGCGTCCATCACCTTTTCAGCGTCAGCGGGCGTCTCAATCCCACCAACACCAATCAGCGGTAACCGGTCACCAAGCACCTGCTTGATCTGTGGGAGGATCGAGGCTGTCGCTTCTTGATCATTCAACGATGTCCGCCACACGTTTCCCATTGAAACGTGTAAATAATCCAACGTTGAATCAGCTAATTTATCAACAAAAGTAAGGGTATCCGCCAACCGAATTCCTGGTGTCTCCACTTCTTCTGGACTAATCCGGTACCCAACAATAAAGTCATCGGCCGCATATTGACCGGCTGCCTCACGAACCTGATCAATGACCGCAAGTGGAAAACGCATCCGGTTTTCGACACTTCCCCCCCATTGATCCGTCCGCTGGTTGGAGTTTGGTGAAAAGAATTGTTGAATCAAATAGGTGTTGGCCCCGTGAATCTCAACCCCATCAAAGCCCGCTTGTGCTGCGCGCCGAGCAGCTTCACCAAAGGCCTTAATTTCAGCCAGCACTTCAGCGCTCGTTAATTCGCGCGGTGTTTCTAAACCAGGCCGTTCAGCACGAATTGCAGAAGCACTAACCGGCTGTTCACCCTTCAAAATCTTTGACGAAGTCATCCGACCGGCATCAAAAATCTGAAGAATGGCTTTTGTCCCGTTAGATTTCATGACCTGGGCTAGCTTTGATAATCCCGGGATCATTCGATCGCTTGCAGCACTAAGGTTCCCCTCAAAGCCCTTTCCTAACGGTGTAACATTTGCGCAGGCAGTGATTTCCATTCCAACCCCGCCAGAACGCATGCCGTAATAATCAAGTTGATCCTTGGTAATTGCACCAGATTCATACGCACTCATTTCGGTCATGGGCGCCATCACGATCCGGTTTTTAATCACAATCCCATTAGCCAACGTTAGTGGTTGAAGAAATTTATAGTTTGTCATGTTTCCATCGTCTCCTTTAGTTCACTTCAATGGCACGCCCAGCACTCAGCGAAAACAGCACTTTATGGGCGACGGGGAGCCCCGTCATGCTTGTTAAGGCCGCCCCATATAGATTTAACTGGCCACGATACCGCGTGACTAACGCAGCCAAGCCGGCATCCACAGCCTGCGGATTCACATGATCCGTTTTGTAGTCAAACACGGTTATTTCACCATTTTCAATAAAGTAGCCGTCAATAATTCCGTGGACAAGGATCTGTTCCGCTTGTGTTGGATCAGCCGGTTCATTGATGCCCTGATACAGCTCATACGCGGGCATTAATAATGAAAAGGCGGCTTCACGGTTCACATCATGCCCGTGGGCCACAATTTGCTGGCCAAGTTTACTATCGAAGAATGCCTTCAGTTGGTCCATGTTAATCGCTAACGCCACGGCATCATTCATCACATGATCTGCGACCAGCTGATCAATTTGTGCTTGCAACGCCGCTGCCGTGGGCTGACCGTTAGTCAAATCAATGCTCTGCAAAACTAGGTGGGTGGCCGTTCCAATCTCGGTCGCCTTGGGTGCCGTGACCGTCTGCATAAACTGTGGCGTTCGTAAATCCGTTGTTAGCAGCCGTGATTTTGCCTTCGTTTGTTCATCAAGATCGAGGAAACCAAACTGGTTTTGATCCGGTTCTTCAAACAACCGTTTTAATTCTGACACAGACTGATACGCCGTTGTCTCTGTTGCCGCGTGGTTTGCATACTTAAACGCCAAAACTTGCTCCAACGCGTCAACATCAAGTGACCCGCCGAGGCTTTGACTTGCTGCCGTCCGTAACGTTTCAAGGTGATTTGTCGCTTCATCATCCGTTTCTGCTAACACGCCGGATGCTTCTAAGGCCGCCCGGGTCTGGAACACTAACTCAAAGCTGTTCAACCGCTCCGTTAGTTCTGAGGCCCCGGGTAACGGCACCACCAAATGGCTAATGCCTAGTTGGTCAGCAATGTGCGGTACCCGAACCAGCGTCATCCCCAGCCAATCCATAAACGTTTTCCCCTCTGCACGTAACGCCGTGTTTATGGTTAACCGGTTACTGTTTGCCGCCTTTTGCCATTGTTGCGTCAACGCTGCCTGATCTTTATACGTTCCAACAATGAAAAGTCGTTGTTGTGCCCGGGTCAACGCCACGTATAACACCCGCATCTCTTCTGACAACGTCTTTTTCAGCGATGCGCTCGCGACGATTTTCTTCTGTAACGTATCGATCTTGACGTGGCGTGTTTGGTCAAGCCACGTAATCCCGATTCCTAGATGGTCATCCAAAATCACTGCACTTCGCTGGTCTGATAAGTTAAAACCGTGTGAGGCGTCCATGACAAAGACCACCGGAAATTCCAACCCTTTACTCCCGTGAATCGTCATCACTGACACCGCGTTTTCAGTGGTCGTTTCGGTAACCTCAGCCAGGTCCTTGTCGTGCTTTTGCATTTCGGTAATGAAGTGAACAAATTGGAATAACCCTTTAAAACTGCTGTTTTCATAATCAGCAGCCCGTGCATAAAGGGCGTGCAGGTTATTCACACGTTGTTGGCCGCTTGGCATCCCCGCCACGTAATCCAGAAACCCGGTTTCCTGATAGATCGTCCAAATCAACGTCACCAACTGATTTTGCCGGGCAATGTCACGAAACAGCTCTAGCTGGCCGAGGAAGTGACGCACTCGTTCATGGATCCTCATCCCAAAATCACCAATTTGTTCGGGTTGATTAACCACCCGCTCTTCAAAATCAAGCAACGCCTGAAAGTAGTCGCTCGTTTTATTTTGAATCCGTAAATAGGCCAGTTCGTTTTCTTTCAACCCAACAATTGGTGATCGCAGCACCGCCGCTAACGGAATGTCCTGGTACGGGTTATCAATCAACCGCAGGAGCGCCATCATGATCTGAATTTCTGTCGTTTGGAAATAATTAGCGGTATCGCGAACCTGAAGTGGCACGCCCAACTTTGTAAACTGCTCCTGAAGCAACAGGTTATTACTACGGGTTGGCACCAGTAACGCCACGTCACCATAGGTCATGTCCCGATCCATGCCGGCCCGACGATCGAAAATCTGCTCGTGGTTTTCAACCATGTCTCGAATTTTGCTAGCGACCATGACGATTTGGCCTTCCGCCCGATCTGTAATCGCAAGATCCGTCGTCACCGTCTCGTCATCGTCGTCCGTCAGCGGCGTCTCCTCGCCACTTTCGTAAATCATCACCTGGGTCTTTGGCACATTATCTTCGGGGTAATCTTTAGGCCCATACTGTAGTTCAGCGTCCCCCGCGTAATTCATTTCTCCCAACCGTTCATCCATTAATTGCGTGAAAATCAGGTTTGTAAACGCATCGACGTTTTTCATGGACCGAAAATTATCGGCCAAGATGATCCGTTCACCCGCTTCTGAAGGCGTCGTGGCAAACGTATTGTATTTGTGAAGAAACAGCGTGGGGTCGGCCAACCGGAAGCGATAGATCGACTGTTTCATATCACCAACCATGAACATATTTCCTGGATCATGGCGCGCTGCTGACTGTAAAATTTGTTCCTGAAGCTCATTAATATCCTGATATTCATCCACCAGAACTTCATGATACTTTGCCGTAATGGCCTCATGAACACCAGGATCCTGCAAAATTTGGTAGGCAAAGTGCTCCAAGTCACCAAAGTCCACAAGGTGGCGCTGTCGTTTTGCAGCGGCGAACGCCGTCATAAATTGTTTTGTCACCGTCGCTAACCGCGTCACCAACGTTTGCGCATGGGCGTTTACGTTCAGGACATCGGCCTCACTTAGCGTAAAGTACCGGTCAATCAGGCCATCCAGCCGTTTCTTTAACCCCGCTCGTAATGACTTCAGTTCTTCGTTCAACCGTTTGTCATCGTCCTCTAGCTTCCGCAAGCCAGGCGCCCGGCCTAACTCAACATCGGCTAAGTGTGTTCGCACCTGATTCCAATCGGCCGTCTCAAGCTGCGTTGGCAAGGCCGCAAACTGCGCTTGTAAGCCGTCCAGCACCGGCTGCCACTTTTTCTGATACTCATCCGTTGAAAAACCAGCACTCAAATTAACGGCAGTTTGAACATCACTTTGGCACTGGCGAACTGTATCCATAACATCCGGGACCACTGCCGTTTGAACCAGGTCGCTTTGCCATAACTGTGTGGCCGGTAACCGGTATTGATCCGGTAACGCCGTCAACCATGCCTCTGGATCCGCCTTAGCCGTGGCGAACGTCGCTAAGCGAAAGACCAAATCAGCTAAGCCCTGGTCATCCCGATCATTTGAGAAGTTCCGGGTCAATTCCGCAAACTGACCAGTGGGGTCATCCGCGTACAGCTGTTCACGAAGGTCACCCCAAACATCTTCCTTCAGGAGTTGTGCTTCCGTTTCATCTGCTAACTGTCGAAAAACTGGGTCCAGCTTGATGACGTAGTAATACTTTTGAACCAGCCGCAAACAAAAGGCATCCAGCGTACTGATATCGGCACTCGCCAATAGATTCAGCTGGTGCATCAACTGCCGTCTGCGGGCAGCGCTGGCGTCATCACTCCCCGTTGTTTCGTTGATGGTCGTCCGGAGTGTCGTCTGAATCCGTTCCCGCATTTCTCTAGCAGCCGCATTCGTAAACGTCACCACCAGTAAATTGGTAATGTCCGTCTCGTTTTGCTCATCCAGGAGTTCAGAAATAACACGTTCCACTAAGACACGTGTCTTCCCAGACCCTGCCGAGGCAGAAACGAGGACGTCATGACCACGATGATGAATGGCTGCATCCTGTGCTGGTGTGAACGCCAATTTAGTTGTCGCCATGTGTTTCCTCCTCTACATCCGCCACTTCAGGTGCCACGCGCTTCAACACTTCCGCTGGGCTTAATTTATCCAAAACGTGGTACCGATTTTCTGGTAACATCGCGTCAAATCGCATCACAGACGTGTACGGTGAGTACTGCAACCCCGTTTGCTTCCGCGCATCTTGAAACGGATTCAGTTTATCCGCCCCGGCAAAAATCTGGTTCCCGGCGTTTTTAATTAACGTCTCTTCATAGGCCAGCAAATTAGCCAAATCCGTGGGTTTAATCACTGATTTCGCCGTCGCAGAGAGCGTCAGATCCTTTTTCAAGGCCACGGGATAAATCTTCGACGTTCCCCCCTCACTAATAGCTTCATCAAGACTTGTGAGTAACGTTGGGTCCGCCACCAGCACACCCTGATATTTATGCGAAGCTAACAGGGCATTATTGATCACATCCGCGTTTTCAAGGTCTAACAATTTCCCCTTATTTAGCTGATTAAGTGAGACGCCCGCACTCTGAATGTGGAGGTATAAGGCCCCCGCCAGTTCATTTAGCTGACTTGGACTCACTGCATCCGCATCCTGACGAAGTGCGTCGAGGTAGGTCAACATTTGCATCGATAAACCGTAATAGGCCTGTTCAAAGTCAAACGTTCGCCGGCCAGATTTGTAATCCACAACGCTCAGATATTCCCGGTTGTCCACGTTCATTCCATCAACCCGGTCAATTTTTCCACGAACGTTGATCTTTCGACCACCCGCTAATTTAAATGATAAGGCGGGAAGCCCTTGATCCGCACCAACGTGACCAAACAGCACTTCGGTGGCTAACGTCCGCATCGGCGTTTGCCGTTGCTGTTGACCGATAATAGCCACCATTCGTTTGATTGTTTCAATCAACTGGTCCCGTACATAGCCCATTCGGTGTGAACTACCTAAAATAACAAACTGCGGTTGTGCATTAATGGTCGGCATCACTTCATCAATTAAATCATTCAACGCTGCGTCGTTTAACGCACTGAGTTCCACCCCACGACTAACCACCAGTTTCATCAGCTGATCTAGGGCCATATGGAAGTATTCCCCCGTGCCCGCTGAGGATAATTCAAATTCATCACGTTCGGCCAAACGCAGGCCAAACTTCAAAAAGTATTCATACTGATTGCGGTAAAAGGTCTCTAATTGTGAAATCGAGGTGTTTAATTGTTCGCCATATAACCCACTTACAATATCCGGCCGGAGTGGTTCTGGCACATTGCGGTAGTCCAACCCGCCCAACAGCTGATCTGTTAACCGGTTCATTGATGACTGTTTCAGCCACCGATAAATGAACACCCATAGTCGCGGAACCGGTGCTTTTTCTGCCTTTGCTTGATAACCAATTTTAACTAAATTTGTTAGGGTAAACCGCGGTGACCCAATAAACGGTTGTAACGCTCCAGGTTGCTCTGCCGCCAATGTTGGCGTGGTTTGATAATCAATCACCGTTAGGCCAAAGTGAGCCACAATACTGGTCACATAGCGTGATGGTTGGAGACCTGTTTCACCGTCCCCCCCTTGTGGATAGGACAACACGAGTTGCTCGGTCCCCGTCAAAAAGCCCATGTAATTTACATACGGGTCAAAGGTCATCTGGGTACTCGCATTTTGTGAAATAAACTGATCCGCTGCTAACCGTGGCGTCAAACGATCCCGATCACCATCCGTTAGAATCGTACTTTCGCGGACTTGATCTGGCATCACATCATCCGTTGCCCCCATTAAAAAGACAACTTTATAATCTGCGAGTTGAATAATTCCCGTTTCAGAGATAATGACCTGATCCAACGTTGCCGGAATTTGGGTGTAATTCACCCCTTCGAAACCGTTCAGTAATAGCATCCCGAATTCACTCACGTCAAACCCATCAGCAGTCCCAAGTAGGGCCACGTACTCATCAAGGATCCCCGTGAATGTATTCCACGCCTGCACGTTACGTGTTGCTCGGGCAAGGTCACCACGTTCCGTGGCCGTGGTCCGCCATGCATTTAAACGGTCAATCACCCCTGTTGTTAGGAGAAACTCGTACAAAATCTTCGCGGCGTCTTTTCCGTTACCAGCCTGTTCAAGTTGCTTGAAAAACGTAGGTAGGATGCTACCAACGTAATGATGGATAACGTTTAGCTGCCGTTGGACCTCCGCGTCTGCGTCCGTTAGCGTCTCTTCATCAACATTACGCATGCGCCAGTACATCCAATCAGCGGTTTCCACCCACCGGTGGCCTTCAATCCCCGTCTTTAACACCCAGTTTTCCGTCAGTGCTAACGCCTGCCGAAATGCCGCAATGGTCATTGGCGTTTCATCAATCGTTGGGATCAATAATTCCGTTTTCAACAGGCGCATCACGTCTTGATAACGATAATAATGCGCCCGAACATCAAAGAGTGCGCCAATCAATTCAATCAACGGATGTTTATCCATCGGTTTATCTGAGTCATCAAAGTACGGAACTTCCATTTGATCAAAGACTGGGCCCACCATGTTTTCATATGGTGCCAAGTGTCGACTCAGCACCAAGAAATCACGGTAATGATACCGCTCAGGTTGCTCTGCCACCAACGTTCGAATTTGCCGGGCAACTTGATTAAGTTCATCTAAGCGCGTTGGCGCCGTAAACACCTGCAACTGGCCTGGTTGCGCACTTTTAACCGGTGGAACACGTTTGGCAGGTTGACTCGCCACCCAATAGTCATCAAGCTGGGCTAACGTCTCACTAACACGGACACTGCTACTGTTAATGGCAGCGAGCACTTCAACGTGATTTTCATGCGCTAACTGACTTAATTTAAGATACGTATTTGCCGGTTCATAAAACAAGTCGCCTAATTCTGGCTGTTTTGTTGGCACTTGATTCAACACTAATGAAACGGTGACACTCGCCGCTTTAACCATCATTGTCGTTATTAATGCTTGTTCCTGTGCCGAAAAACCGGTAAAGCCGTCAATATAAAAATGGGCATGTTCTAAACTCGAACCACTACCAAAGAAATCGGTTAACTGGTTAACCAAGTCTGCCTGATCGACATAATCGCCTAATGATTCGGTGTACGCTTGATACACGATTGCTAAATCATGGAGTTTTCCACCCAGATCTGCTTGGTCTGCAACATCAAGTGTCCCGGCGATTCTTTGTAAGTCTGCGGCGCTCACCTGACCAACCTTCAGCTCCGCAAATTGCCGGACTAATTGATTGATGAAGCCCGTTTGGTTCAGCTCACCCGCAAACAGGGTCAATTCTGTTTGGTGCATGGCAATAATGTGGTACAGCAGCATGCTTAAGCCTGCATTTGATAGCCGGGGCCGTTGGTAACTTGGCGTATTTTTCATGAAGTACCACGCCAACCGGCTGAACGAAAAGACCTGTAGCTGCCCGTTGGCAAAAACCGGTGTCGTTTGACCACTGATGGCTTTTAACGCGCTTAATGCGTCCACTTCCGCATTAAACTTAATGTGATTCGGCACAATGATGAAGTATTGGTCATTTGGATGCTTTTGCATCGATGCCCACATGTCGTTCATCATGGCCTGGCGGTGATCCATCTTTGCCTGTCCCAAAATAAAGTTTAGTGTCAAAACGAACTCCCTTCGTATTCCTGTTTCGCTTGCTAATGCCTTTATTTTACTCGAAAGCATGCCGAATCAACACCATCAAAACTTGGCGATATGAATTATTTTAGGCTAAATGGTAGCGCTTTCAAATGGCTTTTGCTATACTCATAAGTGAGGAAGGAAGTTGGCCTTTAATGATCGAAAGCACAGTTCAGGCACATCACCTGAATGGCTGGCGCACTCGCGTCTATGGCTGATTCTCATCGTGAAATGGTTTTGTTCTGATAAACATCGTCCGGGAGCGAACGTCCCATAATCAATTATGATGATTAGACGAATGGCCAATGAGTAATCACAAGACAGCGAAAAAATGATGGCCTTAGAAAGATTCCTTCCTAGGCACTGCAAGGTCAGTTGGATGAAGTTGTTCATCAGCTGGCAACAGGCGGGCGGCAACCTAGAATCCGTCACAATTAAGCAACTCCGGAGTTGCACAGTTTAATAGCCGGTTGATCCGGCCACGGTTTGTGAGCAAGCCCCACCGTAACGAAAATGTTACCGCTGGCTTTGCGATGACCGAATCGTCTAAAACGCCCATTCCATTAGGAATGGGCGTTTTTTGTTGGGTCCTTATCGTGGTTGATTCAATTTTTCCACGCATATTACTTTGACACAAATAGTAATACGTGATACATTGTACCCGTTCACAAAAACAACTAACGAAAAATCTAGGGAGGCTTACTCATGACGCCCGAAATTTCAAAGGAGATTATCCGTGGTCACACCACGACGATCATCCTCAACATTCTGAGTCAGGGTGACAGCTACGGTTATGAAATCGCAAAAGCCATTCGAACACTCAGTCACGACGCTTATGAATTAAACGAAGCAACATTGTACACCGCGTTTCGGCGGATGGAAAAAAATGGTGAAATTGAAAGTTACTGGGGCGATGAAACCCAGGGTGGCCGGCGAAAGTACTACCGCCTGACCGAAGATGGGAACCTCACCCTTGCACAAAACGTTGCTAACTGGGCATTTGCTAAAAATGTCATTGATGATTTGATTACAGGAAGGATCGATGAAAATGGACACAATTGATAACATGGTTAAAGAACGCCTCGATAATTACTTTGCTGACTACCCAGATACAACGGATATGCACGAATTGCGTGAAGAACTTACCGCCGATCTAAGTGAAGCCGCTCATGAGCGCGAGGCCCAAGGCGAAAGCATGACGGATGCCGTCAATCATGCGTTTGAACAACTAGGTGACCTTGATGATCTCGTGGACGAGATCAATCAGACCAATCCTGAAGATGATGCCACATTTACTGATGACGACACCACGACCCATAAGCATGAGGGCCACTATCACCATCATGGCCACCACATCGACATCACGGATAATCAAATTTCAATCGACGGCGGAAAACTGTTTAAGGCCGACGAAAATGGCTTAACCGTTAACGGTGGTAAAACCATTAACATTGATGAAAACGGGTTGGACATCAATAACGGCCAGGTCAGTTTTACGAGCGATGGCGTTCGCTTAGGAAACCTTGTCATTGATGACACTGGCTTCCACCGTGAAGACGTGCCGAGCCAAAAAGCAACTTCACCAAAGAAAACCACAACTGATGACACCACGTTTGCTAACTTTGATAAGAGCTTTGACCGTACAGACGCAACCGATACTGAAATTTATGTAGATCGTTTATCAATGGTTAACGAAGTGACGTTCTCACCGGAAACAATCGACCGAATCAACTTCGATTACGTTAACTCAAGTGTCCGGGTGCTCCCTAACCACACCACGGACACAATCATCCTCAGAGAATACATGAGCCGGGCAAACACCAGTTACTTTGCCCACACAGACGTCAACAACGGTACCTTAACGATCAAAAGCGGCAAACGGCCACACCTCCTTCCGTTACGCATCCGGACACAACTGCTGATTCCGATGAGCTTTACTGGTGACCTCCTGCTCAATGTCCGTTCTGGGGTTGCTAAATTGACTGATCTAACCATGTTGAACCAGGTTCGAACTGTCATTAACAGCGGCACCCTTCAAGTTGACGGCGGCCACATGAAGGATCTCGATATCGAAAATAGTTCTGGCAACGTTAAACTCCGGCATTTGACCGTTGACGGCCTCCTTCGTTCCCGTGTCCACAGTGGCTCAACCCGTTTGGATGATGTTAAGGCGAAGACGTTTGATCTGGTTGCAAACTCAGGCATCGTCCGCGGAACGGCGCTTGCAGGTGCCGGTTCCATTCAGGCGAAGTCTGGAACCATCAACCTTGATTTTTCTGGCCTAACTGGCAACCTTGATACATCCGCAACCTCCGGGACGATCAAACTGCACTTTGCACCTGGCACTGAATATAATTTTGACCTCGATGCCGAAAGTGGTGCCGTTAGTGGCCCACGAACAGCCATTTATGATCATAAGACGAGTGCCTTCAAGGATGGCGCTGTGGGCGAAGACCCCGAATTTTACGTAACCGCCGTAGCAAAATCAGGGACCATTCGCCTCTCCTAAAGACACAGCACAGTTACACCAAATAAAAGACCAGCCCCTCATTGACGAGGAGCTGGTCTTTTTGTGCCTTCACTATAAAATTGGTGATAGGAGCCGGGAGAACGTTTGTTTAAATTTACGCCACCATGATTGGGAAACAAAGTCCGTATATGTGGTTAATTCACTGACCTGACTGTCCGCCTCAAACAATGTCGCAAGTTGTGCCGTAATGTCAGGGTCATAAATAAACGCATTAAGTTCAAAATTCAGTTTAAAACTTCGGAAATCAAGGTTCGCTGAGCCGACAGAG
Organism: Furfurilactobacillus entadae; assembly: GCF_045862745.1. Taxonomy (NCBI): domain Bacteria; kingdom Bacillati; phylum Bacillota; class Bacilli; order Lactobacillales; family Lactobacillaceae; genus Furfurilactobacillus; species Furfurilactobacillus entadae. The sequence continues at coordinate 46,381 of NZ_BQXN01000013.1, forward strand.
GCCACACCATCATCCACCACCATGGTCTTTGAATGGACGAAACCATTCCGATACTTAAAGATTTTAACGCCTTCACGTGCCAGCTGCTTTGCGTAATATTCCGTCGCCCGGTAAACGAACGCGTGATCTGGCATCGACGGAATCATGATGCGAACGTCCACACCGCTCCCTGCGGCAACCCGAAGTGCGTCTAACACAGAGTCATCTGGAATGAGGTACGGTGACTGAATCCACAGTCGCTTTTGGGCAGAGTTGATGAGTCGTAAATACCCCATCTTAATCTGCTCTTTATCAGAATCAGGCCCAGAGGACACAATCTGCATGTTGGTGTTCCCCTTAACCTTTGTCACACGGAACAAGTCATTTGTAACAGTTAACGGGTTAACTTTACTGGTTGCGTTCCAATCCCGAATAAACCGTGACTGAAGGCCGTAAATTCCGGCACCCACGATCCGCAAATGGGTATCGCGCCAGTAACCAAACTTTTCTTTCCGACCCAGATACTGATCCCCGATGTTGAAACCACCGGTGTAACCGATTGTCCCGTCGATCACCACGATCTTTCGGTGATCACGAAAGTTCAGTCGGAAATCGGCCCATGCGCTCCGTGTCTGTAGAAACGGATAGGCTTCACCACCCGCTGCTCGTAACGGGTCGTAGAACTTTGGTCGAACACCCATGGACCCCCATGAATCATACAATACCCGGACGACCACCCCTTCGTTTGCCTTCTTAATCAGGAGGTTCAGTAAGTCATGACCAATGTCATCCGCGTAAATCGTATAAAACTCGATGTGGATGCTTTGTTTGGCCCGTTCAATGTCTTCAAATAATTCGTGAAACAGGGCTTTACCATCCTTAATGACATGAACCCGGTTGTTCCGCGTTAAAAACGCCTGATCTGACTCAATAAAGAGATTAACCGTTCCCAGCGCCTGGGCAGTCACACCATCGGCTTCATTTCGTTCCGATGATAACTCGGCCCGTTGAAGCGCTAACCGCTCGTCCAGTTGCAACTGCTCCTGTTCCTGGATTTGAAACAGGCGGTTTTTTGGTAGTCGCCGACCCACAAACGCGTAGGCAATAAAGCCAATCACCGGTAAAAAGACTAGCACCAGTAACCACGCCCAGGTAGCGGCAATATCACGGGGCTCTCGGAACACCGTAATGAACGCTAACACTGCGTTGACGTAAATCACGACTTCAAAAATAATGTGTGCCCAATTCATCAGGTCACGTCCTCCAATAATTCAACATTTACTACATTCATCTTACTCATTTTTTAACCATCCCGCGACCATTTTCTCCTGGATTCTGCTAACTAATGAAAACGTGGGCTCGCTGTTTCATGGACGACATTTGCGGGGCTAATTTTAAGCGGCACCGGTTCTCTAAAGTGCGTCCCAGCCAGCGTTGCCTCACCCACTTTTTGCTGCGCGATCTCAGCGATCACCTCAGGATTGGCGAGCAGTAACGCTAATTCCGCCCCTGTTGTTAACCGGTGAATCATTAACTGACCAAATTCGCCCACTAACTGTTGTGGTAGATCCAGCGGACTTTGCGTCGTCAGCATGAGGTACGCACCCACTTTACGCCCCTCACGTGCAAGCCGTGATAAGCCGTCATCGGCCATTTCCGTCGATTGTGACAAGTAGCGATGTGCTTCATCAATGGTCAAAACAACCGGAACACTCTGCCTCATGGTTTGTTTCAACCGAAGTAACCGCGCGGCTAATAGACTCACGATCAAGCGGCCTGTCCGTAAATCACCAGCTAATGCTGAGAGATCTATAACAAGGTGGCGGTGGTCGGCCTTCATGGCGGCAAACAACCGCATCAAGTAGCCGACATCATACCGTGTTTTGGGTAACCGCTTCTTCATCTGATCCGTCATCGGCAACCGCAGTAAGCGTTGGTACACCGGATTGCTTAACCACTGACGAAGCTTCACAACCGCTGGATAGAGGCGGGTCTGCTTTTCAAAATCAGGTTGTTGACCGATTACATCAAAATTGGCTGCGGCGCCCGCTAGCGGCTTAACGCATTCTGCTAACAACTGCTCTGGTAATAGCGCGCCGTTGTAGGGCCGTGGATACGCGTGTAACCGTGCTAATGCATCCTCATGATCCGACCACAACCGGTTCATCTTCACGTAAAGTCCCTGTTTACGGACCACATTCTTCATGATTCGTAAGCTGACAATGGCCGCGCCCAGCGTTTCAATCGCCTCATGATCCGTAATGCCTGCCAGCTGGGCCAGCTCTGGTGCCGTTAACGCCGTGTAGTCAAGAAAGGCATTGCCCCCTAATTGACCCACCACAACGTTTGGCAGGTTCACATACTCACCAGTTGGGTCTAAAATAATTGCCGTTTGGCTCTTGTGTTGCAGTGCCATTAACAGGGCAACCATTGACGTTGATTTACCGCTTCTCGTTTGGCCGACAATCAATAAGTGTTGGTTTAACAGGTCATCCGCCGAGACGCTCACCGTTTGCCCAGTTGTCTTGTTGAGTGCCCAATCTGTCAGCATAATGTCTGGTTCTTGCATCGGTTGACCTCCCTAACGTTCCCTTAGTTTAAACGACCCCATAAAGCTGGCCTCCCACTGTGTGGCCGTCTTAATTTGTTTGCCCAGACCGTCAATCAGTGCGTGAAGCTCTTGAAACTCAAACCACGTTAGCCCAGCATCCGCCTCCACAAGTTGTTGAAACGCTCGGTATGATTTTGGTACTTCAAGTCCAAGCCAACCAAATTGCCGCCGGGCATAGGTATCCGCAATAAACAGTGGGTGATGAAAACCGTACATCATAATGTCATCCACCGTTTCGTTTCCCAGGCCCTTGACGGATAAAAGTGCTGTTTGCAATGTTTTTCGATCCATCCGTTCAATGGCGAGCAAATCATCATCGTAACGCCCTAACCACTCGGCGGCCGCAATTAAATACGTTGCCTTCATCCTGTACAATCCAGCCGGTTTAATCACCGTTGCTAATGCTTCAGGATCAAGGTTGCGGATGACTGCCGGATCATTATCAGTTGCCGCTAGTAATGCCTTTGCAGCGGCTGTCGCGTTGGCGGCACTCGCATTCTGAATGAGAATCGCTGTCCACATCACTTGAAGGGGTGACTGTGCCCACAGCGTTTCGGGTGCCAACCAGTTTTGTGGCCCCATATTCGTTTCTAAAATGTTGTATAGTGGTTTTAACTTCATCAAATTATCCTCATCATTGATCCAAGAAAGGCGTCCATCATGTCACAGATCACCATTCGCCCTGCTACCGTGGCAGACTATCCCAGACTTGAACAAATTTACCTCGTGGCCCGCCAGCGTGCCTTTCCATGGGTTCATCAGCCGCGCCTCACAGATTTTGACCGTGATAGCCGCGGTGAACTCATTTTAGTCGCTGAGTTAAATCAGCAGGTCGTAGGGTTCACTTCATTTTACCGCTTAGCCAGTTTTATTCACCTATTATTCGTTGACCCTGCATTTCATCATCAGCATGTCGGGACCGCCCTCATAGGTGGCTTACGAACAATTGCGACTGAACCGTTACAGTTGAAAGTTGTCATTCAAAATGAAGCGGCCCGCGCCTTTTATGCCCACCACCACTTCCGTGAAACAAAACGTGATGTGCTCGCAACGCCGCCAAACATTACGTTAGAAGACACGCGCCTTGATCAATACCCAAATTTAGGCCGCCACGCCACCATTTAGTTTGATCGCTTAGTGCCAGTGACCACCGCCCTCACAATGATTCGTCTTTCGGCTAATCATTACCGGGTGGTGCTTACTGGCACTTTTTTATTTTTTGTTGACTTCTCTGTAAATGCGCGTATGCTATGTATCTGTTAGATATATATCTTTTTGATATAAAAGGAGTCGTAATTCATGTACACACTATTTGTTTTAGGTGAATTGATGGACAACCCATTAACCGGTTACCAATTACGTGACATTCTTAGTCACGTTATCGGTGACCGATTTACGGTCAGCTGGGGGATCATTTATCCGCTGTTGGATAAGCTTGAAGAAGCGGGCGATATTACCCTAGTGAATACGCAACACGACGGTGGTCGTCAGCAAAATGTCGCTCACCTCACCGATCATGGTCGCGACCACTTCAAAGCGTTAATGGCAAAGCCAATCACGCCAGGTAAGAATGAAGAAATGCTGTACCTTTTCAAACTTGATAATTTACATCATCTGACAACGCCGGAAGCCATCGACCTGCTTGAGACGTTTATTGCTTATAAAACGGCCGTAAGAGATAGCGCCCAGACTGCCAAATCAGCCATTCAGGCGGCTGACATGGACGACGCTGACAAGTTTACCTCAACCGCCCTTGGTCAATACCGACTGGCCCAAGCACAAGCCGCCATCGACTGGGCAATCACCGTTCAACGTGAGCTTTCAGCAGGCGCACTCACTAACCTCAAGTAACTTTTAAAGGAGCACTACATCATGCAAAAATTTAAATTATCACCAGCCATTCGCCACTGGCTTGCCCTCGTGGCAGTGTGTCTCGGCGTGTTCATGGCTCTTCTTGATGTGACCGTTGTTAACGTCGCATTGCCAACCATTCAGCGCGATTTCAACGAGTCGTTTAACAATTTACAGTGGATTATCAACGCGTACACCATGGTCTACGCCGTTAGCCTTTTACTAATTTCTAAGCTAGGTGACCTGTTTGGCCGGAAACGTATTTTTCAAATGGGCTTGTTCATTTTCACCTTGGGTTCACTCGCCTCAGCACTCGCTCAAAGCGGCCTTCAATTAAACATTTTCCGTGGGGTTCAGGGGTTTGGTGGTGCCGCCATGCTCAGTTTGTCCATGGCGATCGTCGCCACAACGTTTAAAGGGAAAGAACGTGGTGTTGCCCTTGGAATCTGGAGCTCCGTTGTTGGTTTGGCAACGGCCATCGGACCACTCTTTGGGGGGATCCTGGTTCAAGCCTTTTCATGGCGGGCCATCTTCTTAATTAACGTTCCCGTCGGCATTATCGCCCTGTTGATGGCCTTCTTCTTTGTCGATGAAAGCTACGGTAACCGAAATGGCCACGTCGACATCGCTGGGATCGTCATTAGTACCGTTGCCATTTTCTGCATCATCTTTGGTTTGTTGCAAAAAGAAAATCACACCAGTTGGTCATGGCTTAACGTTCATGTTGCTGGCTTATTAGGTGGTGGTTTGCTCCTCCTGGTTGCCTTTGTGATCCTTGAATTGCGAATCAAGGAACCCATGATGGATGTGCGGATGTTTAAAATTCCATCATTTGTTGGGGCAACCCTTGTCGGCTTTGGCCTTGGTGCCGGGCTCTACGCAATGTACACGTACCTCACCGTTCTCATGCAAAACTACATTGATTACTCCGCTATGCAAACGGGGATTCGGCAATTAACAATCAGTGTCTTCAGCCTTATTTTAGGCCCTGTCATTGGAATTTTAACGAACCGCTGGGGAAATCGCTGGTTAATGTTTGCCGGAATGCTCTCCATTATCCTCGGCCTGTACCTGTTATACCGCACCATTACGCCAACCGTTACGTACGAAAACTTCGCCATTGCGTTCGTCTTTTTAGGACTTGGTAACGCAACCGTGAATCCCCCACTATCTGCTGCGGCCATTAGCGCCGTCGAACCTAAGCACATTGGAATGGCAAGTGGCATCGTTAACGTCTTCCGTCAGTTTGGGATTAGCTTTGGGGTCGTCACCTTGGGCATTCAGTTAACCAATGCCTATCATGACCACATTACTAGCCACCTCGCAAATACGGGGCTACCAACCCAGGCCCTTGGTGGGATTAAACATGGCCTCCTCGCTGCTGGACCCTTTTCCGGCAAAGCTGTGCTTGCCAGCAAACAAGCAGGGCCACTGCGCCAACTTCCTGCTTACCATAACGTTCACCACCTCGTTATTTCGGCGTTTGATCTTGGTTTCAAAAACCTTTTACTGTTAGCCATTGGCTTTGCACTTCTCGGTGCTTTCGCAGCAATTTTACTGGTTCGCGATCACCATTCATCCGCGAACTCTTAACAATTTCACTGACGAAAAAGGCGACTGTCTTCCCATTTTAGGGAAGGCAGCCGCCTTTTCGTTCATCCAGATTTTCCGACCGCTGAAACGGTGGCCACCACTTTAAAATAATCATTAGTTTCATGACTGCTTCACATTTGCCATCACCAGTTTTCGCAATTTAACCGACGTTTAAATAAGAAAATGACTAACTTGTTTTTCACCCGTTTCTTAACGCATTCCACCTGGTAACTAATCAATAAGTGCCCTGTGTGTTTCGCCAATTTCACCTTTATTTCGGCACTATCGATGGCTTTACATGCAAGTGCCCAATTACTGATGTTCATAATTTATGTAATATTACGTTATTTATAGATTTTTTTATTAATTTTTGAATATAAAACCGAACCTTAAAATGATTGACCATCGTTTTCAATCGTGTATACTAGCCCCAACGGGTAATTCTAAATGAACCACTAACATAATCTCAGCAATGGTATTCGCTGCCGTTGCCGTCAATGTTCCTTGATCCTACTTTCCAGCTTTGACGTTAGTTTACTTTGAAAGGGTGTTTTACTGTGGACGTTACCTTTAAACAGGTCTCACTGGCCTACGACAATCATCATCACATTTTAAATCAAATTAGTTTCACCATCCCCGAAGGACAGTTGACTTGTCTCCTCGGCCCTAGTGGCTGTGGTAAGTCAACGACCCTCAATTTGATCAGTGGTTTACTTCAACCAACTGCTGGCCAAATTTACTTTGGCGACCAAGACGTGACGCACCATGATGCCTTGGCCCGAAAAGTGGGGATGGTTTTTCAGAACTATGCGCTTTATCCGCACATGACCGTTCTTGATAACATCTGCTTTCCCATGAAGATGATGAAAATGCCAAAAGCAGCCCGGTTGGCCCGGGCGCATGAACTGGCAGCGTTAGTTCATTTAACTGATGAGCTCGACAAACACCCCGGCGAGCTGTCTGGTGGTCAACAACAACGGGTTGCCATCGCTCGTGCCTTAGCAAAGTCCCCCAGCATTCTGTTGCTCGATGAACCCTTATCAAACTTAGACGCGCGCCTACGGGTCGAAATGCGTGAAGAAATCCGCCGCATTCAGCAGGAAACGGGCATCACAACGGTTTTTGTCACTCATGATCAGGAAGAAGCAACTCACATTGCGGATCAAATTATGGTCTTAAACGAAGGGGCAATTCAACAGTTCACCACCCCAAACCGACTTTATGAACAACCGGCCAACCTTTTCGTAGCCCGTTTCATCGGCGCCCCAATCATCAATACACTCCCATTAGCCGATGCGCAACATGACCTTGCAGGCCACATCCCGGAGGCCATTTTAAAAGCCGGCCGCACCCTCGCTGTTCGTGCTGAAAGCTTGGTACCAGTGCAACCAGGAACTCACGATATTGTTCTTAATGGGACTCACTTAGCAACACACCAATTTGGCCGTGAAATTATGACGCGCATTAACTACGCTGGCGATGATCTCATCTCAACCAGTTTTCCAGCCGATCTACATAATCGATCCCAACAATCATTCGCATTCGCCCTTGCGCTCACCGGGACCTTCATCTTTGATCAAACGGATCAACGCATCTGGCCACCGGTTCAATCTGCCACCATTACACCATTTTCAACCAGGGAGGCAACCGGTGCATGATTAATCAACGACCCACCTTAAAATCAACGCTAATTGCCCTAGCCTACCTAGCACCAATGCTGATCATCACCATCGTTTTCAACATCTACCCCATCGTCAAATCCTTTGCGATGAGCTTTTACACGAAGTATGACTTTTTCACTGACAAGGTGAGCGCACTTGGCCTCGATAATTTCCGCTTCATTTTGATTGATCCAGACTTTCATCTTGCCGTCAGAAACACCCTCATCTTTGTCTTAGGGGTCGTTCCACTATCTGTCATTTTATCGCTGGGGATCGCGATGATGCTAAACAACGTCCACTGGCTGGCAGGCCTTCTCAAGACGGCCTACTTCTTGCCATTTGTGACCAGCACCGTCGCAAATCTCCCTCGTTTGGCAATGGCTTTATAACGGCCAATACGGGCTGTTTAACGCTGTTTTAGCTCACTTTGGGATTCATGCCATTGATTGGTTAAACGATCCCCACTGGGCCATGCCAGCACTCATTATGATGACTGTTTGGAAGGGCCTTGGTTTTAAAATCATTTTGTTCTTAGTCGGGTTAAACAACATCAATCAACGTTACGACCAGGTCGCTAAAATCGACGGCGCCAACGCATGGCAACGTTTCATCCACATTACCTTACCACTCCTATCCCCAATGACGTTCTTGGTCAGCATCACCAGCGTTATTGGCGGCTTCAAGGTGTTTGACGAAATTTTTGTTCTCTTTTCGGGTTCACCAGGACCCGGGAAGGCCACGTTAACAATCGTCTTTTACCTGTACCAAAAATTCTATTCTGAATGGAAGTACGGTATTGCTGCCGCTTCAGGTGTCGTGTTATTCATCATGATTCTCCTCGTTACCCTTGGGCAACTCTGGTACGGCAAAAAGCACGTTCACTATGTGTAAGGGAGCGTCATAATGACAAAACAACGTTTAAGCCAATTATTATTGTTCACCATCCTGGTTCTTGGTGCCGTGACCATGTTAATTCCGTTTATTTGGATACTGACCACCGCACTGAAGACCGCACCGGAAACAATGGTTGTTCCCCCAACCTGGCTCCCTAAGCACCTTCAGTGGCATAACTTTGTCAGTGCTTGGCACGCAGCCCCGTTTTTCACTTACTTTCTGAACAGCATTTTCGTAACCACCGTAACAACCATTGGCCAGCTGTTTACGACCATCCTCGCTGCGTTTGCCTTTTCACGACTATCCTTTTACGGTCAGCGAGCGCTATTCGGCTTATTTCTCTCCACCATGATGGTTCCTGGTGAAATGCTCATCATTCCAAATTTCGTTACCTTGTCGAAATTTGGGTTAATCAACACTTACGGCGCTTTGATCATCCCTTGGCTTGCCAGTTTCTTCGCGGTCTTTACGTTACGGCAAACGTTTAACACCATTCCAAACGAACTGTATTATGCCGCCAAGATTGATGGCGCGTCCGACTGGCACTTTTTATGGACCATGATGGTCCCACTGTCTAAATCTGCCATCACCGCCATTGGCATCCTTGAGGTCATTGGGAGCTGGAACTCCTTCATGTGGCCGCTCATTGTCACCAACTCTGCAAAATTACGCACGTTGCCTGTCGGCTTAAACGCCTTTACAAGTGACGCAGGCACCCAGTTTCAGCTCCTTATGGCTGGGCTGCCTCCACGTTTGTCGTTTTACCAATGATCATTGTCTACCTGATCCTTCAAAAATACATTATTGCTGGAATTAGCCACGCCGGTCTTAAAGGCTAGTTCACACATTCCTCACCGAAAGGGGTGTTGCCATTCGCAAATGAGGGGCGTTTTGCTTAACATACTTGGTTATCGTAGAAAGGAAGGCTCACCATTATGAAGATCCACAAGGGGTTTGCAATTTTGGCAACACTTGCTGTTGCCGCAACATTAACCATGACCGTTTTTCAACCGGCTCACGCATCAAAGCACGCGACACCAACAAACATCTCCTTTTGGAGTGGCTTAACCGGACCGTACCAAAAGAACCTTGAAACCATCGTCAACGACTACAACAAGTCGCAAAAAACTTATCACGTGACGACAACGTCTCAGGGTGATTACGCCCAGATGAATCAAAAAGTTATGGCCGCAGCAAAATCACATAGCCTCCCCGTTATTGGGATGACAACTTACACAAACCTTCCCGATTACAAGAGTCACGGTTTCATTGATAACCTTGATCCAATGTACAGTAGCATGTCTAAAAAGGCACGCAACGACATTTATCCCGCATTCTTGACCGGATCAAAGATTGGGAAATCCTATTACTCAACGCCATTATCAAAATCCACTCGCATCATGTACGTTAACCAGGACATTCTTAAAAAATACAATCTGACCGTTCCAAAGACGTGGGACGACCTGAAAAAAGACGGTGCTAAACTCAAACAAGACGGGATCTACGCTTACGGATTCGATAAGAGTTTTGACATGGAATGGGACGGCATGACCCATGCTGCCGGTGTCACCCCCGTAACCAGCGCAGGAACAGTCAATGTTAACAATAAAAAGGCCGTTTCTGCTGCTAAGTTTGTTCTCGACATGGTTAAGGATGGCACTGCCAAATCCGCTGGATCAGATATGTACTGGACCAAAAACTTTGTTAACGGTAAATCAGCCTTCTACATTGGTTCCTCTGCCGGGTTGACCCAGACAAAATTGCAAGCACCAAAGGACCTTCACTGGACAACAGCACCTGTACCGTCATATGACGATAAAAGCGGCACAGAAGTTGCCGGTAACGACGTTGTGCTCTTTAAAGGTGCCAGCAAAAAGCAACAGCAGGGTGCCTACGACTTTATGAAGTATCTGCTGAAGCCAACGACGGCCACAAAATGGGCTAAGCTAACTGGCTACGTTCCACTAGATAAGAGCGCAACCAAATCCACGGATTATCAGGACTTTCTAAAGGCCCATCCTGAAAACAAAGCCGCCGTTAATTCATTACCCCAAGCCTTCTCGCAACCAACATTTGTTGGATTCAGTGAGTACTACAATGATAAACAAAATGCCTTTAACGACATGCTAACCAAAGGAACCTCCGCAAAGGACGCCCTCGATCAATTAGCAACTCAAACGAAACAAATCACAGAAAAGCAGTAACCACGTTTCCCATCAACTTTAGGTTTTGTAGAGCGGTCCGGTGTCAGGAGCCGCTTTACTTACATAGCACTTAATTCTTTTTAAAAGGAGGCCATTTTATGACTAACGTTCGTTTTCTAAACGGCCTAAACACTATTGGTGGCAATATTGTCGAGATCACAACCGCCACATCGCGAATTATCACGGACTTCGGGATTGCAGTTAACAGCGATGACGCAGATCCAGACACCTTAATGGCTAACCATCTCTTGCCGGATCTACCCGAACTTTTTACCCGGTCAGCTGAACCAAGTCCTTACCGCCATGAGGCGATTTTCATCAGCCACCTGCACCTTGATCACACCGCAGCCCTCCAATATTTAAAAACGGACATCCCCGTTTACCTCTCAGCCGATTCCTATCGTCTTTACAAGCACTTGGCCGCGGCCGGTCTCGCTAAGCCAATGGGGCTCAACTTTCACTCGTTTCATTACGATACCCCAGTCCAGATCGGTGACTTAACGGTGACTGGGTTTGCCAGCGACCACGATGCGTTTGGTGCTACGGCCCTCCTGATTTCAGATGGGCGGCATTCTTTTGGCATCTCTGGCGATGTCCGGCTCAACGGTCCCCACATTGAAAACGTGCACCACTGGCTCGATGTCTTTCATCAGGCTCACTTAGACCTCTTTATGTTGGAAGCCACAAGTTTCAGCTTCCCGCCATCAGAACAAGAACCTGCCAGTGAAGCGCAATTGCAAGCTAGCTTTCGCGAGCTCATCCAAACGCAGCCAGAATTGCTTGTGTTAAACCCCTATCCACGAAATTTAGAGCGACTCCTCCGGTTTAACCAAACAGCCAATGCACTCAACCGGCCCGTTGTTTGGGAGCTTGCTTACGCCCGGTTGCTTCATGCGTTTTACCCTGAGGCACTGATTCATGTCTTAAATACCACACATTTAAACCGTGAAGATCTCAATACACTTATTCCAGTTTCATCTGCCACGCTTCGCCATGAGCCTGATCATTTTTGTCTGCAAAATAGTTTTGAAAATCTTCCCCAGCTTGATTCGTTTGGTCCACTACTGTATCTGCATAGTAATGGTGAACCACTGGGTGATTATGACCCACGCTTTGCCGTTCTCCAGGACTTTCTCTCAACGCATCACTGGCAGTTACAAACACTCAGTAGTTCTGGCCACGCGACCCCCAATGCATTAGTCGCCATTGCCAAACGGGTAAACGCACAGACCACCGTCTTGTGGCATTCATTCCACCCAGCGGCGGCCGCAGAGGCATTGGCTTCACTCCCCACCGAAACCCGCTTGCCTGAGCGAAATCAGTCTTACCACTTCTAACCGATAAAAAAAGCTTATCAACACACATGTGCTGATAAGCTTTTTAATTTAACTAGCTGAGGTTACGCATCATGTTAGCAAAGCCAGTTTCTTCCATAATCGAACGATCATTAATCATTTTCTTAACGAGAGAAACCTTGTGCCCCTTTAGCTTGATTGAACCAGTTGACCCAATTTCAGCAATGCCTCTAGTTGGCCCAAGTGAACAAACCGTTCCCATGGCCTTGTACGTAAAGTTCGTCATCGACTGTCCTTCAAGACTCCCCTTGATGTTCTTAACGACATGGGTTGCTTGTGCAATCGCGATTTGCCCAGTTGTTGGGTAGAACCGCCCACTAGCTGGGTCAGGAACCGCACTATTATCCCCAATGATAAAGACATCTGGGTGATCCTTAAGGGTTAACGTTGGTTCGACAGCAACCCGGTTCCGCTTTTGATCAAAACCGGAGTCGGCAATCACTTGGCTTCCGCGAACACCAGTCGTCCAGATAATTGTGTTTGCTTCATACGTCTTGTCACCACTAACGACCCCGTGGGCAGTTACTTCATCAATCGCCGTTGCGGTGTGGATGATGGCGCCCTTATCTGCCAAATACTTCACCGCGTAATCAACAAGTTTTTCATCAAACATTGGCAAAACTTTTGGTTGGGCCTCCAAACAGGTAATTTCGATCTTATCTGCTGGTAAATTGTATTGCTGAATTAAACTAGGCATCCGGTGAACTAGTTCACCCAACAGCTCGATACTGGTAAAACCAGCCCCACACACAATAATGTGGAGGTCCCGTTCATCCTTAGTCTCGTTATAGGCTGCTAAACGTGCTTCTAAGTGCTTCCGAATGGCGACGGCACTGTCGATGTCTTGAAGCTTTAGACCGTACTCAGCGGCGCCCTTAATGCCAAAGTCCTCTGATTCAAAGCCAAGTGCAACCACCAAGTAATCATAATTAAGTGGTGCCGCTTCACCTGCAACACTAACTTGCTTGTGATCAACGTCGATCTTGGTCACCGTATCCTGCTTAAACGTCACCCCTGATGGTAACGCACACGCAATATCAAACGTAATGTGGTCTGGTTCATTTGTCCCAATGGCCACTGTATGTAGTGCTGTTGCTTCATAATGATAGGCATTGCGGTCAATCAAGGTAATGTGCACATTGGCATTGTGCAGTTCATGAACCGTCCGTAAGCCTGCGTACCCTGCACCTAAAACGATTACTTCAGTCATCTTTATTCCTCCCAAATTATCCGTTCACAAATTTAGCAGTCGAGTTGATCAGCGCCATGCCAAATTTGGTTTCGCTTCCATTATAAAATCAAATGTACACAATTGTCTGCAATAACGCCTTTTATTTAACTTTAAAAACAATTCGTTTATCAGATGATCATTCTAATTAAACGTTTCATAACCATAACAGACTTCGTTAAGTGGTTCTTTCTTTAGCAAAGCATATTCATGCATCATGGTTCTGCCAACCTGCTTATTATCGCCCTTTTCACTATCCATAGTTCAGTCCACAAAAAAACGCCGCTCCACGGTGATCAACCCGTGAAACGACGCTTTACCTTTGATGCCGGATAGGTGACTCGAACACCTGACCCTCGGTTTACGATACCGATGCTCTACCAACTGAGCTAATCCGGC
>NZ_BQXN01000014.1:0-55962 GCF_045862745.1 Furfurilactobacillus entadae
CGCGATTTTGTTGTTTCCACTTTACAAGATCAACACGGAACTTACCAGTAACTTTAGGTGGATTGAGCAATCCTTAGCGGCCATATTCTTCATAGATAGCAACTAAGACACTGAATAGCTGTCCGGCAATGTGATATCTGTTTCGAACAGCAAGTTTTGAATCCGTTCCTGTTAGATACGCTTCAACAGCAATGATTTTAGTTTCAATAGAAATTTTAGTCATAAGAAAACCCCAAAAGTTTGTTTCAACTTTCGGGGTAAAGGTCACGGGTTCAGCCTTTTAACGTTAGTCAAGCAGGTCACGATCCATTGGGTTCATAATCAAATTGATGATTAAGAATGCAGCTGTCACGATTCCAAAAAACGGAATGAAGTAGGTCACGATCACCGCCGGAACAAAGATTACATAGATCCAGTTGCGAATTTTCACCTTAAACCCGTTTGTTCGGCCCGCGATCACCCGGAGCCAGGAAAACATGACACTCCCAAGGACAATGATGAACACGTAAAACGTTTCTGGTTGCCACTTGTTGGGATACTCGCCGACCCATTTCACCGCATACGGCAAGAAGGAAATCACCAGTAGCCAGATTGCGTTTGCCCAGAAAATCCCGCTCGTGATTTTTTTCAGGCCAGCAAACAGATTGTGGTGGTTTAACCAAATCGCCATCAATTGGAGAAACGTAATCACATAAATAATGTAGGCCTGCCAATGACTGGCCAACGCGTGGTAAGAAAAGCTATTAAGATCTGGTAGCGACAGCACCAAAATCGTAGCAATGATTGCCAAAATTGCGTCGGTGTACGCCGTTAATCGTCCTTTACTCATTAGTTAACATCCCATCTTCATTTACTGTACATCCAGCTTATCATAATCACGTTGAACGGACCCGGTTAACTAAAATCTGCCTAAGGAAAAGGAGTGCTTACGACAATGCCAAAATCGAATTAGCCGTTGCCACAATGGTGTCAGCCACCGTGTACTGTGGGTGCCAATGTAAAACATCCGCTGCATGTTGACTCGACATTTGTCGTCTAACGTCTAATTCAGGAATGACATCACTCGCCTGCCCGTTAAACGGTGCCAACAGATAGATTGCCCAGTTTGGCAGTGTCACCCGCGGCAACTTCATGGGGGCCGTTACGCCGTTTGCTAAAATGGTGCCGATCCCCTTAAAACTTAGGGCCTGGCCGTTACTGATGATAAACCGTTGCCCGGCTGCCGCTGGTGTGGTCATTGCGAGGATGTGCGCAGAAACAAGGTCACGAACATCCACAATCGGCATGTAAAAATGAAGGTACCCTGGCATCGTGCCCTTAACCAAGCTTTCAATCAGCGAGTTTGATCCCGTGATGCGCGGGCCGATGACCGGACCCAAAACGGCAACCGGCAGCATTGTCACAAGCTCCATTTCTGGATGTGCCGTTGCAAATTCCCAGGCATCCTGTTCCGCCAACGTTTTACTCTTATAGTAAGCCGTAATTTTTGAATCAGGGGCGACGTTACTCCAGTCGCGTTCAGTATAAACATGATCGTTATGGCTCTTGTCGTACCCCATCGCCACATCCCCAAAGGCAGCGGTCATCACCAGGCGTTTAACGCCTGCGGAAACAGCCGCCGTCAGGACGCGTTTAACCCCTTCACGGGCTGGAATAATGACATCATTTTCATCCTTGGGCATGGTCATTGGAAACGGAGACGCCACGTGGTAGACCTGACTCACACCAGCCATTGCGGCTGACCACCCTGCATCAGCGCTTAAGTCAGCTTGAACAAACGTTAAGTCATCAAGGTGTGGCGCACCAAGACTTGCAATCGCTGCACGGGCTGACTCAGCCCGCTTCATTGATCGTAACGTGGCCCGCACCTGTTACCCATTCGCTAAAAGCTGGGCAATTAAATATTCAGCGATATAACCTGAACCACCTGTTACCAACAACTGGCCACCGCCGAACGCCTGGGCTTCGGCGTGAAGAAGTCGCTGCTCTAGCCCACATGAGTCTGACCTGGTACACTTGGTTGGAGCAGGGCCGTGACATTCAGGTTTCTGAACAGATTGTGACCGGGCTGGTTGCCGCCCTTAAATTAAGCCCCGCCGAGGCTACCCATCTATTCACGTTAACGGGTGTTAATCAACCGACCACAACGCCACCGTTTACTGAACAAATCAACCCGAGGCTCCAGCGGACCATTGACAGTTGGCCCCTCTCCGGCGTCGTCATTCTCGATCAACGCTGGAACTTTGTGGCCGTTAATACCCTCACAGCCCAATTTGCTTCAACAATTGTTGGTCATGCGCTCTTACACCGTAATTTGCTCCGCGAACTCTTTACGGATGAGGCCTTTCAACGGGTCATTGCTGACTGGCAAATCGTGGCCAGTAACATGGTGGGCCGGTTTCGCCAACAGTACGCAACGTTAACAACCGATGACGAATTAACAGCCTTCGTTCAGCAATTGCGCGCGGACAGTCCCCTTTTTGATCAACTCTGGCAAAAACACGACATCCGCCCTGAAATTGAACGCCATAAGACGATGTTTTTTCCTGTTGTTGGTGAAGTTCATTTCGATGAAACGAGCTTTATCGTTGGTGATAATGTTGATCTGCGGATGTACGTTTTCACCCCGGTTGAAACGGATGACACCATTCAAAAAATCAAATTGTTGCTCGATCACGATTAATGACGGGAGAGGACACAAAAATCCACCTAAGAAAATCATTCTTAGGTGGATTTTTTGACTTAACCATTTATTACCGTGATACTTTTAATTACTGCCGGTAGTAGTAACTTGAGGCAGGAAAATCTGAGTTTTGTTGTGAAATCGTTAACCGTGCTTTTGAGGTGTCTGATTGATCCCCCGCGGGGTTCTTAAACCCGGCCTGATATAATCCAATGGCTGCGGCACCAACGTAACCGTCCATCACATTCACATATGGCACACCACTCGTTTGTTCTGAGTTAGGCACCGTTTTAATGGTCATGTTCGCACCCGTTGTTCCATCAGCATTAATAGTCAACACGTCACCAGCGCCGTTCTTCCACGTCCCAACCATTGAGCTAATGTCACCGTTATCAATGGCCGCAACATTCAAATCACCCGCAGCGGCGCTCTTTGCAACCGCCGTCGTTGCTTTACTGGTTGCTGTCGCACTGGAACTTCCAGACGCTTTATCCGTCGAGCTAGATGATGACGCCGTAACGGACTGACTTGCCTGGCTAGAAGACTGTGTTGTGGCACTTGAAGAAGTGGCTGATTCTGATGAACTGACCTTTTTGGATTCCTTTTGTGAACTAACCTTGCTGCTTCTTGAGGCACTACTTTGATCCGTTGAAGCAGTAGCACCCGTATTATTCCCGCATCCGGCTAATCCGGCACCCATTAATAATGCAACACCAAGTAACGCAACACGTAAGCGTGTCTTTTTCATGTTGATGATCCCCCAATCATGTAGTCAATTGACTAAAATAAATGAATTAATACAACCATTTTAACAGGTCACCTAAATTATACAAAAGATCATCGTACCTTAGGTCAATTAACCCATTTCTATATAAAAATAAAAGCATTTTAAAACTAACTCTATCGGTTCACCCCGTAAAACAATCTTAACCTCTTTATAAGGTTACCTTTACCCATAACGTTCATAATCAAATAAATTTTAGATATGAGGTCCGCTAATGAAAAAAGTAATCGGAAGTCTTATCGCAATTATTATCGCTGGTGCTATGATTATTGATGGTTATTTTTTATTCATCAAAGATCGTCTTACAAATCAACAAACAACATCCAGTCAAACAACCTCAAGCCAATCCACAACCAGCAGTCTTAATAGTGCCAGCAGCAGTAGCACTCAGTCCGCTGGAACCTATAAAAATGGCGTGTATACGGGCCAGGCAACTGCCACAAAATGGGGTGCCGTTCAGGTTCAAGCGACCATTAAGAACGGGAAGTTAACAACCGTAAAGGTCTTATCCTACCCGAATGATAACGACCATGATAAGCAAGTTAATGCCCGCGCGTTACCCATCTATAAATCAGAAGCGGTTAAAAAACAAAGTGCCAACATTCAACTTGTTTCAGGCGCTAGTGAAACGTATAAAGGCTTTACTGGTTCCCTTCAGGACGCATTAAATAAGGCGGCGATGTAATGAAAACAATTCAACTAACGGCCATGGCAATGCCATTCACCATTAAATTGGTTGCCCCAGCAACCCGGCCCCTGACAGCGGCACAGATCACGACCGTCCAGACCAACATTTTGACGTACTTAACACACATTGATGACGATTTTTCTCCCTTTAAAACTGATTCCCTAGTCTCCCGCTATCAACATGACCAACTGAAAGCTGCTGATTTCACCGCTGAATTTCAGGAAGTGTACGCATTCGCCGATACGGCCATGACCCTCACCAAGGGGGCGTTTAACCCCTTCTTTAACAATCACTACGATTCCACCGGTCTGGTCAAAGGGTGGGCCATTCAGCGGGCGTTTGAACGCTTTTTGCAGCCACACCTACTGGATGGCACGCTGGTCGCCGCGGCAATTAATGGTGCCGGTGACATGCAACTAGGTGTTGCAGAAGGCGAAACGTTTACTTGGCACATTGGCATTGAATACCCGCAAGCACCTGACCACCTCTGCCATCAATATGCGCTCCAAAATGGCGCAATCGCAACTTCTGGAACCAGTCGCCATGGTGAACACATTGTTCGCACAGATCATCAAAAAACATTGCAACAAGCAACCATTCTGTCATTAGACCTCATTGAGGCTGACATTCTCGCCACCGCTGCGGTTTCAATGGGTCAATCAGCGTTTCTTCAATTTAGTCAGCAGTATTCAACCGCTGGCCTGCTCATTGATCAAAACGACTGTGCAATCGCTATTTAGGGAGGCTGATCCCATGTTGAAAAAAGTTCCTTACCTAAACGGACTCGTCTGGTTGGTGATTTTATTTGTTATCCCCCTACCGTTGATTCAGACACTCGCACTCGGTTTACCCACCATTTATTCAAGTGAAGCGTTAGCCATTCAATTTGGGTCCATCGCGTACGTCTGGTTTTTAGCAGCAATTTATCTAAGCACCCGGCCACGATGGTTGGACCGGCTCATTGGCTTACCGAGTGTCTACTTCATCCACGGGATGCTCAGTATGTTTGCCATCGGTCTCGCCTATTTACACAAAACGGAGACGTCATCAGGTGGTTTAATCAAGCAGACTGGTGATTGGGCGTTTGACCTTTTCCTTGGCCTCATGCTCTACTCATTGATTTTTATGGCCGGTTGGCTAACCAGCCGGATCCCACTGTTAGACCAATTAAAGCACCGGCTTGAGGTGATTTTTCACCATGAACTCTCTGTCTGGCTCCACCGGTTAAACTTAATTGCCGTGGCACTGGTCTTCCTTCACGTTCAATTAATTAGCTACGTGACGTCGATAACCAGTTTTATGATTTTCTTTGACGGTTACACCATTCTCGTGCTGGCTGCTTACCTCATTCACAAGGCCACCCACGTTTGGGGACTGCCTGCAGCCACCCTGGTTGATAAACGTGAACTAGCACCCAACTTTTTTGAATTTCGGCTTCAACTTCGGCGGCCAGATCAGGTGACCATTAAACCTGGTGACTATGTCTTTGTCAATTTTCCAAACGTTGACCACCTAAAGGAGCTTCATCCATTCTCCGTGGTCAATGCGGTAACCGAAACTGGTGAAATCGTTCTCGCAATTCGTGGTGATGGCGACTTTTCACGCCTCGTTCAGTCCCTTCCACTTGGCGCCAAGGCGGCTGTTGAGGGTGGCTTTGGGCGCTTCGCCGCCGTTTTAAAGGAACAGAACAACCGGCTGACCACCTGGTGCTCATTGCTGGCGGTTCTGGCATTGTTCCCATGTTGTCGCTCATCGCGGCCCATCCCCATCAAAAAATCACGCTGTATTACACAGCACACACAGAGCAAGAGTTGATCTATGCTGATGAACTCCGCCAGCTAGCGACGACCAGACCTGAATTAACCGTTCACCTTCAGGCCGGTCGGTTTGACGTTACCCAAACGGTCTCAACGTTTACGGTTCCAAACACAACGTACCTTCTGTCTGGTCCCCGTTTGCTCGGCCACACCTGGCGGCAAGCGTTGCACGCCCACGGGGTGTCACCAAACAAGGTTTACTATGAAGCGTTCAATTGGTAACTTGTTTGCCAGCCGCTTGCCCTAACGAACAGCTTCACGGCAAAACTAACTGTCCTGTAGTTAATCCCTGTTAAGTCAGTAACCTAAAGAGCTAAGACAAAAACCACCTTGGAGGCATTCACTTCCAAGGTGGTTTTTGTCTCGATATCATTGAAAAGTTTCCTAATCCGCTCGCCCTACTCGTTCCAACGCGGTCAATTCTGCTTCCGTCATCGCCATGTGGTCATTAAAGTGAGCAATCTTCCAGTGTAAATGGTCAATCGCAGCCTGCAGATCATCCCGTTTTTCTTCCATAATGGCCGCTTGCTCCGTTAGAATGGCCAATTCAGCCTTCCGGTTATCTTCCCCAGCGTCAAACAGCTGAATGTAGTTAAGCAATGCCTCAATCGGCATGCCTGCACCACACATTTGTTTGACAAACATGATTCGACGAATGATGCGCTCATCAATTTCGCGAACCCCTGTCTCACTTCGATCAATCGGTGGAACCAGTCCTTCCTTTTCATAGTACCGAATCGTTGTTGACGAAACGCCCGTGAGCTCACTTGCACGTTTAATGTTCATCTTGTTTTCTCCTTTTAATGATGATCACGCCGTAAAATGTTTAAACTTGCCACCAGTGCCACCCCAACAAAGCCGGCCATCAGCCATAAGGCATGGTCAAACGATGTCTGTGGCATTGCGTAGTGACTTGTTAACGCAACGATGACGGAGAGCCCAAACGAGCTTCCCACCTGGTGGACCGTATTAACAACACCGGACGCCGAACCAGCAATCATCGCATCCGTATTCGCCACACCAGCGACCGTTAGCGGACTCAAAACAAACCCCTGACCAATCCCAATGATCACCATCGGTAGGCCAATTGCCAACCAATAACCTGCTTGAACCCCCATAACGGCGCCAAACACAATACCAATTAACGTTGTAATCATCCCAAACAGTAATAACTGTGTGTTTGTAAACCGACCGTTTAATCGTGATAACACCGTTGCGCTCACAAACTGTGGCACGGTTTCCGGCAAGAATCCGATGGCCGCCATTAATGGCGTGTAGCCATATACGTGCTGCATTGCCTGAGGCGTAAGGAAAAAGTAGCTGATCATTGCGCCAAGAAAGAAGAACCGGGCAATGTATGCACTGGTTCGCTCGTTATTGGCAAACAATTGTAAGGGCATCAATGGCGCGTGGCTTCGCGCTTCCTGCCACACAAATAGTCCTAATGAAATCACCGCCACAATGCCGGCCCAGCCGGCCCCGGCATTACCGCTGACACTGTAGATCAGACCGGCTACACCGATGACAGACGTCACTGCGCCCCACCAATCAAGTGCCCCCGATTGACCGTTTTGGCGCTGAATAAACTTTGCGGAAAGCACTAGCATCGCTAAACCCAACGGCACGTTTAGTAAGAAGCCAACCCGCCAGGACAGGTAACTTGCGATAACACCCCCAATTACCAGACCAAAACTAGCGCCAAGCCCACCAGTTGCCCCATAGTAAGCAATTGCCCGAACACGCTGTGGTCCTTGGTAACTATCCATTAGTAGCGCTAACGTTGTTGGTGCCAAAATGGCAGACCCAACACCCTGAAGCGCCCGCATTGAAATAATCATCGTTGCGTTCGTTGCGAGCCCAACCATTAAGGAACCAATGCTAAAAATGACGAGTCCCCACATAAAGACCCGTTTCCGACCAAACAAATCACCCGCGCGGCCGCCCAGCAAGAGTAACCCGCCAAACGTTAACGCATACGCGTTGGTGACCCAGGCAAGTGCCTGCGCGCCCATGTGTAGGTCTGCTGCAATTTTAACCGTACTGGTAAAAACGATTGAATTATCCAAAAGAATCATAAAATAGCTCAATAAAATAATTGGCAAAATGATGCCAAACCGCTTGTCTTTCATTGTGATGCCTCCGTTACTTAATTTAACGAAGACTAACTTTAGACCTTCCAGCGCACTCTAAGACAAGCCCTAATAACAACTTTTTTTACCATTGCCGCAAATGCGAAAAATGACGCAAGCCTCAGTTCATCTAATGCAAGCAGGCATCAACGGGCTAAAATCACCCATGAACTCTGGTTCTGACTGCCGCAAACGCGAAAAAAAACGCGGGCCTTGGTTCAGGTAATGCAAACAGGCATTCACGGGCAAAAATCACCCATGAACTCTGGTTCTGACTGCCGTAAACGCAGAAAAATGACGCAAGCCTCAGTTCATCTAATGTAAACAGGCACCCATGGGCAAAAATCACCCATGAACTCTGGTTCTGACTGCCGCAAACGCAGAAAAATGACGCAAGCCTCAGTTCATCTAATGTAAACAGGCACCCATGGGCAAAAATCACCCATGAACTCTGGTTCTGACTGCCGCAAACGCGAAAAAAGACGCAGGCCTTGGTTCAGGTAATGCAAACAGGCATCCATGGGCAAAAATCACCCATGAATGCCTGTTTGCATTACCCGAAGCGGCCTAACCGCGTCTTTTTTCGCTCTGTTTTTTTCGCTCTGTCTTTTAATACCAGGCTGGTTTATCGCCATCCGTTCCCGGTTTATCCACACCCAGTGATGCGCCCACGTAGTCCGTCGGTGCCAGTGCAATTTTTGCCACCAACGTTCCGATACTCTTTCGTGAGACCTCGGTTCCCTTAAATGGCTCACCCTTTTGTGTCAGCTCATACTCAACTTCATCATTATTCTGCAACCATGCTGGCCGAATGATCGTGTAATCCAGATCACTTTCTTCAATCACCTGCGCTGCCGCCCGGTACGTCGGCAAATACCCGTCATCCAACATCTGGTGGTTCCACTCACCGTATTTCCCCGGAACCTCATCATAAATCCCCAACGTTGAAATCCAGATCAACCGCCGGACACCGGTTTGCTTCATTGCGCTGACGACTGCCTGTGCTTGGGCTTTGATGTTTCGACCCGCCAAGTTTGCGTACACAACATCGACGCCATTCATTGCGGCCGTTAAATCAGCCACGTTAGCAGCGTCGCCCTCAACAACCGTTTCCCGGGCGTTGTCCACATCTGTTAGTTTTCTAGCATGATGGGCAAATAGCGTTAATTGCGTCGTTTGGTCCGCCAAAAGTGCTGCTCGTGCAAACTGAGCAATTCGACCACTGGCACCTAAAATTAAGATTCGACTCATTTTATTGACCTCCGTTAGTAAAAAATGATTGGGTTCCTTTTTAACTGTAATTATAAATATTACAGTTAAAATCTCAAGCATAAACACTCCCATTACTAAAATTCACCAAATAATTCCCAATTACGGCCACCAGCAACAAATAAAAAATTATATTATTAATGCGAGGTTGAGCCAGTTTTGGCCAGGCTCATGACAAATTCACGGAGGCTTCGTTAACATGGTTTATACATATTGTCCCACTTGTGGCACCAAATTGATTGAAAAGGAGGCTGGTGACGACGGATTAACCCCTTATTGCTCAAGCTGCCAGCGCTTTTGGTTTCCCACCTTCGCGGATTGCGTGATTGTTTTAGTTGCCGATGAATTCGACGACGTGGCCCTAGTTAAAATGCCGTACCTTTCAACAGACTATAAGTCACTCATTAGTGGGTACATGAAACCCAGTGAAACCGCTGAACAAGCAGCCATAAGAGAGGTCGACGAAGAACTGGGGATCTCCTTAGATCGCGTTGCTTACGCCGGGACGTACTGGTTCTCCAAAACAGAGATCCTGATGCATGGCTACACGGCGGTAACATCTAAACAACCACTGACAAAATCAGCAGAGCTCGCCGTGGCCGACTGGATTCCTAAGCAGGACGTCTTACAGCAGATGTTTCCTGACAGCCCAGATAATGCCGCCGTTGCCATTTTTAAACAGTATTTTGCTTCAACAAAATAGCCACGGCTCATCTCTTATTGAACTCACAACTAAACAAGCACCCAGCGACGTTTAACCGCCGCTGGGTGCTTGTTTTACATAATTGACTGAAGCATGGCTAAATCAGCCGCCACTAACTCCTGTTTTCCTGGGAACCGCCGAATGTACGACGGATGGAACAGCGGCAAAATTGAATAGGTTGTCTTTCCCGGCTGAAATCGCTTTGTTGCCGGATGCCACTCCATGATGGGGCTCTTTAATAGTTGTCCATGAACCTGCGAGATCTTCAGCTTGTTCCCGAGCAATCGCTGAAGGCCTGTGTTTCCCAGCGGTACCAACAAACGACCAGTTAACGCCGCCAACTCGTGGTCGAGGAGCGGCGCAAACTGGGCAATCTCAGCGCTTGTTGGCTTTCGGTCTCGCTTACGCCCGTTCGTTTCGCTAAACGGCCGGGCCCGAACCGCCCCCGTCAGGTAGAGTTCGTCCCTGGTCACACCAATTTTGGCCAACCAGTCGTCCAGTGTCGCACCAGCTGGGCCTTGAAACGGATGCCCCACCGCCGCTTCTGTCGCCCCGGGTGCCTCACTAACCAACACAAACCGTGGGGTTAGCGACCCTTCACCCGGGACAAATCCTTCTAGTGTTGGCGATTCAGCAATCCATTCTTTAGCCGTTTTGATTTCTTCTGTTGTTAATAACGTTGCCATATTTAGCCCTCCCGTTGCCAGAACGTAGCGATTTGTGCTGTGAGTTGTTGAACACTGCCAACCTGTTGCCAGTGTTGCCAATGCTGCGGGAAAATTTGCCGATACCGTGGTTGGGCAAACCGTTGATCCATCAGCACCACGATTCCACGATCATGCCGACTACGAATCAATCGTCCTGCCGCTTGGAGCACATTATTAAACCCGGGTAACTGGTACGCAAATTCAAACCCACGGCCATTGTTCCCGTTGAAATAATCCTTAATGAGATCCGTTTCTGAGTTCAACCCGGGCAGACCCACACTCACAATGCCCACCCCAATCAACTGGTCGGCAGGCAGATCGATCCCCTCCGAAAAGATTCCGCCGAGGACCGCAAACCCCACCAACGATTTCGCCGGGGCAGCCTGAAATTCTGCAAGAAAGGCGTCCCGATCATCGCCGGTCATGCCCACCGTTTGCCGAATGATTGTCATCGTTGGGTGAGCTTGTTCAAACGCTGTGGCCACCGTTTCAAGATACCCATACGAGGGAAAGAAGATCAGGTAGTTTCCGGTTTGCCCATCAATCAGTGCCTCGATGCTCGCTAATAGTGCCGCTTGATTTGCCGTTCGCTCCCGATAAGTCGTTTGAAGATAGTCGGTCACCAAAATTTCTTGATGTTCTGGCACAAACGGTGAGGGCAGCTGATAGGTAAGTCCATCTTGATCCACACCCAGGACGCGCTGATAGTAGGCCAATGGTGAAACTGTTGCGGAAAACAAGACCGCCCCACGCCCTAAATGAAGCGACCGGTTGAGAAATGAGCTGGGATCTAAACACACCAAACGCACCGCCATCCCCTGGTTCGTTTTGAAGATTCTGGTCCGGTAGATTGGACCATATTCCTCACACAAATGCAGATAATTTAAACACGCAAAATATAGATCCAGCACAACGCCTAAATCGTTGTCATCCGGATGTTTCGGAAGCCACCGCCCCAAAAAGAGGACAAACCGTTCCACTGCCTGACTAAACGTTGTTAGCTCCGGTTGCGACACCAGTTCTTCTTGATGTTGCTCGGTTAATAATTGTTTGAAGTCCTTAAACGTTCGTGCCAGTGCATTCACCTGTCGATGGAACCGCCGATCACTCTTATACAGCGGTTTAAGCGCTAAAACGGCCCGTTCCGTTACCGTGATTGAATACATTTCGCGGGCGCGATTCACCAAATTATGCACTTCATCCACAAGGAAAAAGTTATCCTCATCCGCATCACTGAAGAAGCGTTGCAGGTACACCTGGGGATCAAACAAATAGTTGTAATCGCAGATAATCACGTCGCAAAACACACTGGCATCCAGTGAAAATTCAAACGGATCCAGCGTGTACTTTCGGGCGTACGTTTCAATCACCGCACGGGTCAACTGATTTTCGTGCGCTAAAATATCCATTAATGCCGGCTTCAAGCGGTCGTAGTAGCCCAACATAAACGGATTATCCACTGGTAAAACATCTGCTTCCTCTGGGAACGTAATCGTCTCCTTGGCCGTTAGTGTGATGCTCTTTAGAGCAAGCCCATCAGTCGCCATTAGGGCAAGGGCGTCTTCCGCAACACGGCGGGTACTTTGCTTTGCCGTTAGGTAGAACGTGCGTTGGATGAGGCCCGTGCCCATTGCCTTAATGGTTGGAAAAAGCGTTGAAATTGTCTTCCCCGTTCCCGTGGGCGCCTCCACCAGCAACTGTTTCTTAAGCATGATGGTTTTGTACACGGCGACGGCCAGCTCATGCTGACCATTTCGATACTCCGGATACGGAAACGCCAGTGCATTGATCGACTCATCCCGTTGTTTTCGCAAATCTGCCCGTAAAATCAGCCACGCTTCGTATTCGTCAATTAGCTGTTGGAAAAACGTTTCAGCATCCGCCAACGTCAGCGCTTGTTCCGTCACGGTGATGGCGTCGTCCTCCACCTGATAGTGGGTGAGTTGAAGCGTGACCGCAGTCAGTTCCCGCTCCTTCATGAGCAAGTAGCCATAAACTTTGGCCTGACCCCAGTACAAGGCCAGCGTACTCTCCGGCACATCTTCAAACGCTAATCCAGACGTCTTGATTTCCTCAATGTGCACCGTTTCATCCGTCGTAAAAATCCCATCAGCACGACCATGAACAGAATATTCTTGACCATTCATCATCACCGGGATTTTCAGACCAACTTCCTTTTGGTAATCAGGATGGGCCGCCAACCGTTCTGTTTGTAATTCCTTATGGATCCGTGCGCCCATTTGCGCCGTGTTATGACTACCATCCGTTTGCGGATTTAAGTCCCCGCTCCGTAAGACGAATTCCACCAGTTCTCGAATGCCTAGTTTAATGCTTGCCAAAAAAGGTTCACCTCCTGCCGTTTAAAAATGTCTTTGTCTACTTTAGCACAGCCCGGGGATAGACCCTAATGAACCCCGTTTAAAGTTGGTGCGACACGAGTAGTTGGTATAGCGTTCGAACCTCATCAAGACTTGGTGTTGGCGATAACGCCGCTATTTGACTAGCAAACGCCCACAGCGTTGCCCCCATGCACGCCCCAATCAGTTGCCGGTGCGCTGCTTGATGGTCCCGCAACGTTAAGACGTTTAAAACTTCACCGGTTATCAATTGTTCAGCCGCCTCGCGTTGGTTCGCCCACTGAAGGAGGCGAATCAGCTGTCCGTGTTCTCGAATCAATGCCGTAATAATCGTTGTCCCCTGCTCAAAATCAATGCTTGCTCGGGCATCGACCCGCTGTTCAAACTGATGGAGGACAGCCATTAACGCAACGATCAGCACATCCCCAAGGTTTTGATACCGGCGATAAAACGTTGCCCGGCTAACGCCAGCATTGGCTACGATTTCTGTGACCGTTACCGTGTTAAACGGACGCCCATCCTGGTAGGCCGCCGTGAGGGCCGTCATCACCGCCGCGTGTGTTTTCATGATGCGCGCATCAACGACCAATTGGTGATCAAGATTTATTTTTGCTGTTTTCATATGAGACATTATACGCCATTTGTCTCATATCGTGATTGGTCTTCATCGTGGAACATCCTACAATTTAGTTATTCAAATTAATCCAGCAACTTTATAAAGGAGTCCACCATGAAACTAATTACCGTTGAAGAACACTTTGAATCCGCCACCGTTACCGCCGCTATTCAAGCGGCAAACGGCACTACTGGTGCGGTCCCAACAATGAGCCCAGAAATGCGCCACTACATGCAGACCGAGCTGCCCAGTCCTGCCTTAATGCAGGATGTGACCAGCGAACGGCTGGCCTACATGGATCAGCACGGCATTGATATGCAATTACTGTCTTACGGAAATTCATCCCCACAAAACTTGGCACCAGACGTCGCCATCCCACTTTGTAAACTGGCTAACGATGAACTGGCTAGCGTGATTGCCGCCAACCCAATCCGGTTTGCTGGCCTGGCGGTTCTCCCAGTCTGCGATCCAACCGCTGCGGCTGCGGAACTGCACTACGCAGTCACAAAACTTGGGCTCAAGGGCGTCCTTCTCAAGGGCAATTACGATAACCGGTTCTTTGACGACCCCTTCTTTTTGCCGATTTTCCAGGCGGCCAGCGACCTTGACGTCCCCGTTTACTTCCACCCGTCATTCATCCCGGCCAGCGTTACACATCACTATTATGAAAACGACAATTGGTCTGATTTAACCACCGGTATCTTGAGTTCCGCTGGGTTCGGTTGGCACATGGATGTCGGCATCCAGGTCATGCGAATGATTGTCAGTGGGCTTTTTGACAAGTTTCCAAACCTCAAACTGGTGTCCGGCCACTGAGGTGAAATGGTGCCAATGTTCCTCGAACGCCTTGATGACGAGCTTACCGGTCACACACCACTAAAGCGGTCCTTTGCCGATTACTACAGAAAGAACGTGTACGTTTCACCAAGCGGAATGTTAACGAAACCGCAACTGGATTTCATGCTCGCCGAAATGGGCCCGGAGCACTTGCTCTACGCCATTGATTATCCATACAAGCAGCCAGCAAACGCGAGAACGTTCTTGCAAACGAGCGGCTTGTCGGAAACGACCCAGGAATTGATCGCGCATGGAAACGCGGAACGAATTTTTAAGATCAGAGCGAAATAAACCGCGGTTAGGCTTGCTCATCTAACACAAATAGGCACCATGGGCGCACTTGGCCCATGATGCCTATTTGTGTTAGATGAGACGGAGCCTGCGGTTTATTTCGCGTTTTCAATTCAGAAAAGTTATCAACCGTAATTCACTGAGAATCAGGGCATACTCGGTCCGTGAGTGCCTGTTTGATGTTAGATGAGACGGAGCCTGCATGGTGATTCGCGTTTTCAACCAGAAAACTAGTCAACTATAATTCACTGAGAATCGGGGCATACCGCACCTAACCGCTTCAGCACCCGGGCCGGGTTGCCACCAATGACCACGTTATCCCCAAAAGAATGCGTCACCACGCTCCCGGCTCCCACGATCACGTTATTCCCAAGCGTTACACCCGGACAAATGATGGCGCCACCGCCAACCCACACGTCATCCCCAAGTGTGATCGGTTTGCCAATCCCCTTAGCGCCATTTCGGCGAAGCAACGGGTCCTCTGGATGATTGACCGAATACAGCTGAACGTGCGGGCCCAGCAAACAGTGCTGCCCAATTCGAATCGGGGCAACATCCAGCATCACGCAATCATAATTAGCAAAAAAGTCATCGCCAATGTAGATGTTGCTGCCATAATCGCACCGAAACGTCGCGTGAACACTACACTTAGGCCCGCTCGCGCCAAACAGACCTTTAATAATGGCCGCACTGGCTGCTGGGTTCGTTTCCCCCAGCGCGTTAAACCGCTCCACCTGTTCTCTCGCTGCTGCTCGTCGTGCCACAAGGTCATGATCGTAAACGTCGAAAAGCCGGCCAACCCGCATGTCATCATATACTGTCATTGTCGTTCTCCTTTAATTTAGCGAGCTGTGACAAAGTCCGGGTAGAAAACGAGCATTAAAGAAAATTGACCGATTTCCCGGTTTTGGGGAAGTCGGTCAATTTAGTTTAAGCGGAATGTTCTGGACTTTGGAACGCGTTATCAACAACAAATTTTGCTGCTAACCGGGCCTTATCACAGCTCGTTTTTTCTTAGTCGATCACAACTGATTTCACGTTTAACATGGTTGCCAAGTCGTTGATCTGCTCTTCATCCAGCGCAAACGTGAAGACCGTGTGGTGACCACCACCATTTTCGATCCACTTAGTTGCCCCGGCCTTTAGGCCAACCGTTGGCGTCCACAATTGTTTAGCAACTGGTAAATGTGGTGTGTCTGCTTCTGGTTTATTGGCAGCAACTGGGTAGCTAATGAACTTAAAGCCATCACGGAAGTCTGAAACGGTTACATCAATGGCGGCCCCTTCAGAACCAGTGAAGACCAACCGGGCAGGATCAGCTTTTCCACCGATGTCCAATGGGTGAACTTCGACCCGTGGTTTGTCGCTAGCAATGGATGGGTCCACTTCCAGCATGTGTGAACCAAGAATGGCTTCGTGACCCTTACGTAAGTCCAACGTGTAGTCTTCCATGAACGCTGTCTTTTCGTTGTGGGCCATGATCTTTAGTAAGCGGCCCAAAGCAGCGGTCTTCCAGTCACCTTCGGCCCCAAAGCCGTAGCCGTCACGCATTAACAATTGTGCAGCTAACCCAGGCAAGGCTTCCATGCCCCACAAGTCTTCAAAGTTAGTGGTGAAGGCCGTGTAGCCGCCACGATCCATGAATCGTTTGATGCCAAGGTATTGGGCGAGTTGAATCCGAACGGCCCGTTTGTAACTGTCGGCGTCATTGTCGCCCTGAACCATCGTGTACTTGGCTTCCAGCGCTTCGTATTCACGATCAATGTCCGCGTCGCTCACCTGGCTAATTTCTTGAACCAGGTCACCAATGCCGTAGTAATCAACGGTCCAACCCAAGTCGATTTGGGCTTCAACTTTATCACCTTCGGTAACGGCAACATTTCTCATGGTGTCCCCAAAACGGCAAACCTTCAGTTTGAAACTTTCATTGTAGGCCACGGCAACGTCTTCCCACTTGGCAATTTCAGTTTGCGTTTCGTCGTCACCCCAGAAACCGTAGACGATCTTGTTCCGAATGCCTAACCGGGCGTTTAAGTAGCCGTATTCACGGTCACCATGGGCACTTTGATTCAAGTTCATGTAATCGAAATCAATCGTGTCGTACGGAATATTGTTCAGGTATTGTGTGGCAAGATGTAACAGTGGTTTTTGTAATAATTTCGTCCCGCGGATCCAGTTCTTGGCTGGGGAAAAGGTGTGCATCCACGTGATGACACCAGCGACGTTATCGTTGTAGTTCACGTCTTTCATAAATTGGGTAATGCCATCGGCGGTGGTCATTACATCCTTAAAGACCACCTTGTACGGCAATTTTCCACTGGCGTTTAATTTATCAACAATGTTCTTGGCATCCTTGGCGACTTCTTGTAATTGTTCTTCACCATAAAGATGTTGACTACCAGTAACAAACCAAAATTCATAATCAGGTACAGCTAACATAATGAGCACTCCTTTTTATTATCAGTAATGGTTACGATTCATGCACCGCATGTGTTTTCGACTGTGCATTGTTCTGTCCGTAGTACGCGTTATCGCCGTGCTTACGGTAGTAATGTTTATCCAATAAGTATTGTGGCAACTCAATGTTGTTGCGGGTCAATTGCAACGCGTGGTAATCCTCTTCGGCCACCACTTCAAGTACCTTGGCGTTATAAACGGCCTTCGCCGGCGTCGGTCCCCAGGCGAACGGGCCGTGTTGGCTCACCAGGGCGGCGGGAACGGCCTCGTAGTCCATGCCCCGTTCGGCAAACGTTTTAACGATCGTCTTCCCGGTGTTGCCCTCGTAGTCTTCTTCGATTTCTTCCTTCGTCAACGCATCCGCGGCGGGCACATCACCGAAAAAGGTGTCGGCAGCCGTCGTGTTGAGCGCTGGCACGTCCATCCCCGCAGCCGCAAACGAAACGGCCCATGGTGAGTGGGTGTGCACGATTCCGCCAACGTTTGGAAATGCGTTATACAACACTGTGTGGGTTGGTGTATCACTCGATGGGTTCATGTTCCCTTCGACCACCTCGCCTTTAAGGTTAACCACCACCATGTCTGCCGGCGTCAGATCGTTGTAATCCACACCGGAAGGCTTAATGACAAACAGTCCGCGGTCGCGGTCGATTCCCGAAACGTTGCCCCACGTAAACGTCACAAGGCCTAGCTCTGGGAGTTGCATGTTTGCGTCATAAACTTCTTGCTTTAATTTTTCTAACATTTGTCAACCTCACTATTGTTCCGTAATCGCGGTAATGGCTGCGCCCTCAACGGGTAATCCTGCCTGATACCGGTCGATAAATTCTTGGTATCCTGCCACACCAGCAGGTTCCGGACTGAGCGTCATGCTTTCAGGCTGAGCAAAAACGTGTTCATCGAGAAAGTCTGCCAATGCCTGATCATCATGTTGCCGCGCAAACTCTGCCAACACGACCATGCCCCACGGACCACCCTCACCAGCGGTTTTCATTACCGTGATCGGGACGTTCAGTGCGTTGGCCAACACCTGCTGACCAATGACCGGCGTCTTGAACAAGCCACCTTGGGCAATCATGACGTCCGTTTTGATGTGTTCTTCATTCATTAAGATGTCCATCCCAATCTTCAGCGGTGCAAACGCCGCGTACAACTGGGTCACCATGAAGTTTGCCAACGTGAAGTGGCTCTTTGGTGTCCGGACAAACAGCGGCCGCCCGGCGTTCATCTTCGTGATGTTTTCACCCGACAGATAACTGTAGTTCACCA
The DNA here is from genome assembly GCF_045862745.1 of Furfurilactobacillus entadae. Classification (NCBI taxonomy): domain Bacteria; kingdom Bacillati; phylum Bacillota; class Bacilli; order Lactobacillales; family Lactobacillaceae; genus Furfurilactobacillus; species Furfurilactobacillus entadae. Next base: position 18,608 of record NZ_BQXN01000014.1, read on the forward strand.
AGCCACCAGCATCGGGATCAGCATGGGTCGCCTGCAAAAACAACGTTTCATACAGGCGGTCTGCGCCAAGATCAACACCCAACTGGGCCGCAAACTCACCGAAAATATTGGCCCATGCATTAATGTCTGAGGAACAGTTGTTAATGTGGACCATTGCAACGGGCGCCCCTGCTGGCGTTGTCACCATGTCAATGTCCCGGTGCACTGCCGTTAGCGGCTGGTCTAAGACCACCATCGCAAACGCGGAGGTGCCAACAGAGATATTCCCCGTTCGTTTCCGCACGCTGTTAGTTCCGACCATCCCGGTTCCAGCGTCACCTTCTGGCGGTGCCATCACAGCACCAGCCGTGAGCGTGCCCGTCACATCAAGTAGTGCCGCGCCATCGGCTGACAACGTGCCGGCCGGTTGTCCCGCGGTCAAAACCGTTGGGAGAATGGCTTCGGTCTTCCAAGGATAACGTTGCACCAGTGCCTGGTTGTTAAACGCTTCTAACATGGCTTGGTCGTATGTACCACTTGCTTCATCAATCGGAAAGACTCCGGAAGCATCACCAATTCCTAGCACCCGTTCACCCGATAGTTGCCAGTGAACATAACCAGCCAACGTCGTTAAGAAGTCAATGCGGCTCACATGCCCCTCATCGTTTAGCATGGCCTGTTCTAAATGGGCAATGCTCCACCGTTGTGGAATGTTAAAGTCCAGCAATTTCGTTAATTCATCAGCGGCTTGTTCCGTGATGTTATTGCGCCACGTTCGAAACGGAACCAGTTGTTCGCCCGCTTGATCAAACGCAAGGTATCCGTGCATCATGGCGCTCACACCAACTGCACCTAGTTTCGTTATTGGGCAGTGATACTGACTTTGAACCGTGGCGGCTAGTTGCGTGTAGCTCGCCTGAATCCCCGTCCAAACTTGTTCTAAGGGATATGTCCACACGCCATCAACCAGTTGGTTTTCCCAAACATAACTTCCTGTGGCGATGGTTTGAAAATCGCGGGTGGTCAACACCGCCTTGATCCGCGTCGAACCAAGTTCAATTCCCAGAGCAACCTCGCCCGCCGTAATGGCCTGAGCTGTTTCAATCAAGTTCATGCGGTGTGCCTCCAAATTCAATCTAAATTAAAACGTTTTCATTTTCATCAACGACCATAGTTTAGAATATTCATTCGAATAAATCAACACAAATTTTATTTATTTGAAAAAGCACAGTTAATTTTCCCAGTTCCTTTTTCATCACTGCTTAAGCCCGCTTATGTCGCTGCAATCGCCATTAACCGTCTCGTTATTCAGTTACTTCATTAAAGGAAAGGCTGTGTTAGTATCTTTTGTGATGCTTCGACACCCTTCAAACGATTCTGTTTAAGACAAATTGATGCTTTTTTCATCAAACGAATTTTTATGGTATTGATTTATCCGAACCAATATTGTATATTCATTTGTGAAAACGTTTTCTTTTTATCAACAATTTTAATCAATCGCTTTTGCCATTTTATTGCTTAGTCAACTTGATCATGTCCGATCGTTGCATCGGATAACATGCAGAAATGAGGGTTTAACGTTGAAAAAAGTTTCGAATGGATTCATTTATACGTTTGGTGCACTCGGTGGGTTGCTCTTTGGTTACGACATTGCGTCTGTTTCCGGAGCCATCCTCTTCATTCAAAGACAACTCAATTTAGGGTCTTGGCAACAGGGAATGGTCGTTAGTGCCGTTCTGATTGGGGCCATCATTGGAGCGCTTGCCACCAGTAAGTTCCTTGATAAATATGGTCGGCGCAAGTTACTTCTGTGGGCATCCATCATCTTCTTCATCGGGGCACTTGGTTCAGGATTTGCACCAGAATTCTACTTCTTGCTCGTGACCCGGGTTATTTTAGGGGTTGGTGTTGGGATCACATCCGCACTGATTCCTGCCTATCTCCAAGAACTGGCACCCAAAAAGCAGCGTGGTGCCGTTGCCACAATGTTCCAATTGATGATCATGATTGGGATTTTGTTGGCCTACATCTTAAACTACTCATTTGCCGGCATCTTCACTGGCTGGCGTTGGATGCTTGGCTTAGCCGCTGTTCCCGCTGGAATTTTGTTTGCCGGCGCCTTCTTCCTGCCAGAAAGTCCTCGTTTCTTAGTCAAAGTTGGTAAGGTTGACGAAGCTAAAGCCGTTTTGATCAACACCAATAAGGGTGATGCCGAAGCCGTTGACGCCGCATTGGCTGACATTCAGGTTCAAGCTGGTCAAGCAACTGGTGGGTGGCACCAACTCTTTGGAAAAACCGTTCGGCCTGCATTAGTTACTGGGTTAGGCGCCGCCATTTTCCAACAAGTTATCGGGAGTAACACCGTTATCTTCTATGCACCAACCATCTTCACTAAGGTTGGTTGGGGTGTTGCCGCTGCCCTCCTTGCCCACATTGGGATCGGGGTCATTAACGTTATCGTCACCATCATTGCCATGTTGTTAATGGACAAGATCGACCGGAAAAAGATGCTGATTTTTGGGGCTTCCGGAATGGGTCTTTCACTGTTAGTCATGAGTATCATTCTGAAGTTTGATAACGGTTCACAGGTTGCTGCCATCGTCAGTGCGATTGCCTTAACCGTTTACGTGGCTTTCTACGCCGCTACGTGGGCCCCCGTTACCTGGGTTTTGATCGGTGAGGTCTTCCCGTTAAACATTCGTGGTCTCGAAACTTCATTATGTTCAGCTACTAACTGGGCCGCCAACATGTTAGTTTCCCTCACATTCCCAGCAATGCTGAGCACGATTGGCCTCTCAAGCTCCTTCCTGTTCTACGCTGCCATCTGTGCGATCTGCATCTGGTTTACCCGTCGCCACTTCCTTGAAACACGCGGTAAGTCACTTGAAGAAATTGAAGCTAGTTTGCGTGAACACGCTGAAGAAGATGATCCAGCTACGCATGGTCACATTGCTAAATAAGCACAAAAAAACTGATTCCTGAAAATGGAATCAGTTTTTTTGTGCTTATTTAGACGTAACGTCCGGTGCTTGTGCTGACGTTCGTTTAATCAGCTCGGGTTGATACTCAATGTCCGTGACGGGTTGCTGATCCAGCATTTGTAACAGCATCGTCCCGGCATCCGCACCCATTCGTTCCTTTTCATGACTAAGCGTCGTGAGCGCCGGGGTCATGTACTGTGACAACTGGTAGTCATCAAATCCAACCACGGAAACGTCCTCCGGTACGCGGAAGCCCCGTTTGCGCAAATCGGCCATCACCTGAATCGCCAACCGGTCGTTGTAACAAGCAATCGCTGTTGGCCGCTCTGGGAGGGACATGTACGCCCCAATCCGCTCCGAAAGCTTGGCAAAATCATCTCCAGATTGATACATAATCTGGTTACTCTTGTATGAAAATTCCGGGTGGGCTTGGTACGCTTGGACAAATCCGTTCATCCGGGCGACCCCCTGGCTATCATCCACCTGGAACACGCCCAGAATGCTTTGGTGACCCAGTTCAAACAGGTAATCAACCAACCGTTCTTCCGCCGCTTGATCGCCCGTTGTGACCCCAGGAAAATCAAGGCTCGGATACTTCGCATTGATAAACAGTGTTGGGATCTGGTCATCCTTAATTTCATGGTACAAATCCAGGTTAGGATTAGGCAACGCACTTTGTGTCGGTTCGATGATCAGCCCCGCCACCTTTGAATCCAGCATGTTAATCAAACTTTTGCGTTCCTTGTCATGATCATTATGCGTATTACTAATTAAGAGCGAATACCCCGCGTCAGAAATCACACGGTCAATTCCCGCAATGATGTTTGGAAAAATGTAGTCCGCAATGTGTGTCGTGATAACACCAATCATCTTGCTGTCTGGTTCCGTGGACCAGTCTCTGTGCCAATCCTGAACAAACATCCCGCCACCCTGAATGCGGTAAATAAAGTGATCCGTTTCCAAATCACCCACTGCCCGACGCACCGTGTAACGCGAGACTTCGTAGGCTTCCATGAGTTCTGTTTCCGTTGGCAGCTTATCGTTAACCTTATACTGACCAGCCAGAATGGCTTCTTTTAGCCCATTCTTCACCTTTTGATACTTATTTTCCATGAACCCTTCACCCACAGTCTTCATAACAACTTCATATCAATCATGTTTAACCCTAGTTTAGCGAAAATGAGTCGTCTTTTCAATAAATTAGCAATGAATTTATTGATAAAAACACCTGTTATCATAGGAATTTAGTTTCATCGTCCAATAGCAATCCCTCACCGGTCAGATTAATTGCCATCATGAATTAAAATTTATTCGAATCCATTATCGACCATCATTATTATGCGGGGAACCTTGAATCATCGCAGTCCGCCCGTAACGCTTAATGTCGATTTCTTTCAAATCCCAACCGTTTCAACTAAACTTTTCTAAGCGATGCTTTAGTTTACTTTAAGCTTGGGGCGATCCTATCCCATCTTCGCCAGAAGAGACTATTCTAATAGGCGCGATTAAGGAGGCTCACATGACACAGCGGATGCATCAGCTATTTATTTTGTTACCAATCATGATTCTTTTCCTAATTCCCAGCCGATCTGCTAGTGCGGCACCGCGCGACGGTCAATTTAACGGTTTAACCATTGACGTCGCCCGGCGCTATTACAACGTCGATACATTAAAAACGCTCATTAATACTGTCGCCAAGGACCACGGCCAGTTCGTTCAGCTTCACCTGACGGATGAGCAAAGTTTCGCCATTGAAAATAACACGGTGGGCCAAACGCTCGATCACGCCACCCAAAAAGACGGCGTGTGGCGTAACAACACAACCCACCAACGATTTTATAGTAAGGATCAACTCGCAACCCTGGTCGCCTATGCTAAACAACAGCATGTGACCCTCATTCCAGAAATTGACACCCCCGCTCACGTTGGCGGCCTGGTGGCAACGCTAAAAGCGAGTGGCCAACAGACGCTTGCCAAACAACTTACCGAAACCTCAAGCGATTACGGGTCAGAAATGCGGTTGACGACCGCTAGTAGCACTTTTGTTAGTCAAATTGACAACGAGGTTGCGACTTCTTTCACCAACCAAGCGAACCCCTACTTTCATCTCGGTGGCGATGAGTTCACGAGCAGCACAAAGGCAAATCCCAAGTACGTGACGTACGTAAACGCGGTTGCGAAAACAGTGGAGCAAGCCGGCTTCACGCCTGAAGCATGGAATGACGGCTTTCTGAATCACGACCTTAACCAGTTTGACCACAACATTCAGGTTACTTACTGGAACTGGACTGGCGATGCCCACGGTGCCACTAAACAAAAGCTTCAGCGAGCACGGGCTAGCATGCCGACGCTTATTCATCAGGGGTTCAAGGTTCAAAATGATAATGACTATTACCTCTACTTCAACATTTCACCTAAGAATATGACAGCAAAAAACGTGGCCTACATGAGTAGCGACATGAAGGAAAACTGGGACCCAACGATTTGGGATAACGATGAAGATTCTAGTCTAAACTCACTCCACAACATCACGGGAAGTGGCGTTGGTTTCTGGGCCGATGACGCAGGCAAGATTTCTGATCAACAAATCGTCACCCGCTCAACGACCTTTCTCCACGACTTTTTTGCCCTTGCCCGTCAACCAATCTGATCCTATGTAAAGGGGAGCTTCATGCAATTCATTAGTTCATATGTCATTTTATATCCAGTCATCGTTTCCATCATCTGGATCATCAGCTCCATCTTTTTTTCCATTCAGCGCCGAACTGTACCGCTAATCGACACCCGAACGGACAAACGTGATCCACTCGTATCTGTGCTTATTCCCGCCCATAATGAGGCAGAAACACTCAACGGGGTTATGGCCTCCGTCGCTGCGCTTGCCTACCAAAACATCGATGTTTACCTCATTGACGATGGGAGCGATGACGATACTTTAGCAGAAATGCACCGCCTCGCTGAGCAATATCAGTCACGCTGTGCCGTTCACGTTGTCCCCGTTACACCCAATCAAGGGAAGGCCCATGCGTTAAACGTTGGGGCCCAGGCCGCCAGTGGCGAATTTTTCCTCTGTCTCGATGCCGACTGTGCGGTTGATCCAAACGCATTGGCCCCCATGCTCGCCCAATTTTACGATGACGATCGTGTTGGCGCGGTGGCTGGAAAACCCGTCGTCCGTAACCGAACAAGTTTACTCGGGCGGCTAGAATTATTGGAATACATCGGGGTTATCGACATCATTAAACGGGGGCAGGCCTTTTTAACAAACCACATCACCACCGTTTCTGGTGTGATCGTGACCTACCGTGCAAGTGCACTAAAAGATGTTGGTTGGTGGAATCCCCAAGCCATCACGGAAGACATCGACATGACTTGGCAACTGTACCGGAATAAGTGGCGGGTGAGCTATTGTCCAGACGCCGTTGCCTGGATCCTCGTGCCTGAACACATTGGCGCCCTCATTCACCAACGGCAGCGGTGGGCCCGCGGTGGCTACGACGTCTTGTGGCGCAACAAGGGGATGTTTGTTACCGGTCCATTCAGCGCCCAGTGGCTTTTGTTCGACATGGTGCTCAGTGATAGCTGGGCCCTCGCCTGTGCGTTTGTGCTCCTCTTTTACGTATTTACCATTGCTTTCACCCAAACACTTCTGTTGGATGGCGTCATTTTATTTTTATTATTACTGATTAGTCTCGTGCAATTTTTAATCGGCTTTGCGGACTCCAAACAGTCTGACTTCATTGCTTGGCATGACCTATTATTACTGCCACTTTACATTATTTTTTACTGGTTCATTAACCTCATTAGCTGTCTAAGTGCTCTGGTCTCGTTCTTCCTAGATCCGCAACGAGTGGGGACGTGGCGCAGTCCAGATCGGGGGCTCTAACGCATGCACTCACAACAAAACCTCATCATTCGGAAAAAATCGTCACTCTGGGCGTCATTGCGACGGCTCATTATTCTCGCCGTTTTGTGGGTCATCACGGGTTTCATCATCTACATCAACGTATGCTTTTTATTGGGGATCTACTCCGATGATTTAGTGGCCGATTACCTTGTGCTTAACCTGTCTCTCCACCTGTATAAGGTGATGGCTGTGCTTGTCATTATCGTTAGTGCCCTCATCACCGTTTACGGCACATGGCACATTAACACACTGAAACGGAGGGCCCGCCATCATGAGCAAAACAACGCGTAAGTGGCTTCTCGCTGGGTTCGCTGTCATTATTTGTGTTATTCTCGGCATCACGGTGCAACGCAGCATTCAGTTTGAACTGGGAAACCGACCAAGCTATGCCGTCTCGGCCCGCGATCAGCACAAACAAAATGGGATCATGGTGTTCTGTTATCACCGTGTGTTAAACGACACCGACACCGTTAAGCTAGATGAACGGTTGTCGCCCAACAGTCAGTTCCACGATTTCAACGTCAACCTCAGCACGTTTAAAAAACAGATGGCCGCGCTTAAACGCGACCACGTGACCGTAATTTCAACCACCCAAATGACCCAGATGTTAAACGAACATCGCCACATCCACGGCCGTTACGTGGTGCTAACGTTTGACGACATCGACCGGACAACGATTGATAACGCCGCACCGGTCATGAAGCAGCACCACTTCCCGTTTACCGTGTCCATTATCACTGGTGACACCGGCGCCTATCGTGACGGAACCAAGCTCGCCTCATGGCCACAAATCCTCACCATGAAGAAAGACATGGGTAACCTGGTCACGTTTGCGGTTCACACAAACAACATGCATTACCTCACCCGTAACGGAACTCCGGTGTTCAACGTTCCTGGGAACTTCAGTAAGTTTCGTCGTGATTACGCGGTCAGTCAGGATGTCATGCAAGAAAAAATTGGTGCCGAAACACCGATCTTCACGTATCCATACGGGAGCGGGACGCCCCAGGTTCAATCATTCCTGGAACGCCAACCACTCCAGGTTATCTACACCCTTAATACAGGGATCGTCACTCGCCACACTGACTTACGGAGTACACCACGAATCATTATCAACGACAATAGTTGGCCCAGTGTTAATCGCTGGCTGACACAATCAGCACATTAAAAAGCAGCGCCGCGAAAAATTTCGTAGCGCTGCTTTTTATTTACCAATCGTTGTTGAAAGATCAATTCCCGCCTGGCCCAGTGCATTAAGGTAAGCGGTCGTAAACGTTGCTTTCGTTGTCCCCTGCTCACCAGGTTTGACAAACAACGTAACGGAAACACCCACAGTGGTCGTCTGTGGCAGCATAATCGGACCCTGAATACTGATCCGCCCCACAACCTCTGGATGCTTTGGCAACAAACGTTCATTCACCTGTTTAACGACCTTTGTCACTTGGCTACTGGCGACATTTTGGTGTAATGGCAGATCAATTTGCACCCGCACGTTACCGCGTGACTGGTTTGTAATCGTGGTGATACTGCTGTTCGTAATGTAGTTCAGTCCACCATCAGCATCCTTAATGGTGGTCACCCGGAGCCCAAACGCAACCACCCGCCCTGTCGTATTGTTGTTGATAATCACGCTATCGCCAACCTCCATCTGCTGTTCCATTAAGATGAGAAAGCCGGCAATCACATCGCGGATGATCCCCTGCGCGCCAAGACCAACGATAACCGTCACAATTCCGGCACTCGCAATCAACGTGCCAATGGGAAAACCAAGCGCACTTAGAATTGTGTAAATGGCAAAGAATACCACCACGTAGCGTGTGGTATTCCGAACCAGCGTGTGCACCGTTTGGGCCCGCTTTTCATTAATGTGGCGGCCCTTCATATATGTGTCAAAACTTCGGTCGATCAAAAAAATTGCCACCCGGTTAATTATCCAAAAGAGGGCCGCATAAAGTATGATCTGCAACACCGCATCAAAGATATGGGGGCCGACTGTCCGCCATTTAAATTGATCAAAATAGGCGTTAATTCCTGTTGCTAATAACATCCTTGTTTCCATCCTTCGTGGTCTAATAGCTATCACTTTAGCATACTGCCGTCCGTTTTTATACTGCGGACCAGCGGCAGCACATTTGCTCACCACTAAATAAATGAGAAAATAATAAACGTTTTCATTTACTTTTCATTTAGCGTCAGCTATACTAGTGTCAATCAAATCAATCATCCTTGCTCGATGGCACAATGGTACTGCGCTCGACTGTTAATCGAGAGTGTGCTGGTTCGATTCCAGCTCGAGCAGTTATGTAACAACGCACTGAGTGATAAAAAGCCACGCTAATCAAAGCGTGGCTTTTTATTGTTTACTTAAAATTTAATTAATGCGTAAACGACCAGATCAGTACCAGTGCAATCACACTTAGTAACGTCACCGTTGTCTTCTTATAAAGAACTAATAGCGCCACAAATTCCCGAAGAAGCGCACTCGGTAAAAAGTAAAAGGACGTTGGCGAGCCAATCCCCGTTGCGTTAAGGCCAGCCTTTTTGGCATAAATACTGGCTCGCAACACATGGTAGTTATTTGTCGAAAAGACAATTACTGGTGGCTGCTGCCGTGACCAATCCTGATCGATCAATTTCTTTGAAAAGCGCATGTTTTCAAGGGTTGTTCGTGATTTGTCTTCCACTAAGATATTACGGTCTTCAATCCCCTGGCTCCTCAAGTAGGCGGCCATCACCGCAGCCTCACTTTTTTCTTCATCCGGACCTTGGCCACCACTAACGACAAACTTAGCCGATGAGCCATCCCGCCGACAATGAATAATGGCGTTATCAACCCGGCCTTTGAGCAGCGCCGGAATGACGTCATTTCGTCCAGACCACGAGCCCAAGACAATGAAGTAATCAACGTTTTTCGGCTGTCTTAACAGTTGGTTTAACGCCGAATAGTTAATGTAAGAGAAGAACAATAGTGAAAGAAAAATGTCTTCCCAAAACAGAATTGCAAAGATGATTTTAAGAACCACTGTCTCAGAGCTAATCAGGCCCCAAAATAAGGGAATCAAAATCAGCAAGTTTACTCCAAAAATTGCCGACAACTTTCCAGTGAAGCTGCGCCCCTCTCGCGTCGACATCACCGAGGTATTCCAAATAAAGTAAATGGCGACTGCAACAAAAGCAAGCACGATTACAGCAAGCAAGATAAGGCCCGCGATAATCGACCACGACGAAACTGCATTTAAAACAAGTAAAAGGAGCCGCCAAGCCAAAAAAATCATGAAAATAAGCACACTCAGTGAGAGGATCGACCCGATCCAAAAATTGGGCCGCCTCATCACAAACACGCTCATTATAATGATAAAAGCCAGCAACACTAGAATGATTGACATTCGTTCCTCCAAAAATGGCCGATGCGTTCCGTAATCAGCGTGATTGTTTTCTGACGCTTGTAAACTATTAAAAAAGTAACCTTTAATCAGATAATAGTAAAGTAACCCTCCTCATTGTTAAACATTAAAGTATTTTTCCTTGCTGATGATCGGCTTCTTCCTTTACAATGCTAACCGCAAGTTTGCTTAGCTAGAACATTCACTAACGTCCCCCTTAAAGGAGCATCATGGCAATTAAACAACGGTTTGGACTAACCACCTTTTCTCTAAAAATCCTGGGGTTGATCCTCATGGTTATCGATCACTTTCATGAATTTTTCGCTTCGTTCGGCGTTCCCGCGTGGGTGGACTGGTTCGGTCGACCAGTCCCCATCATCTTCTTTTTTGTGAGCGTGGAAGGCTTTACCCATACGAGAAACAAACGCTTGTACTTAACCCGTTTGCTCATCGGCTTTTGGCTCATGAACTTAGGGAACACCATTGTGCAGCACTTCTTCCAGTTACGCGGCCAAGCCATTACCAATAATATTTTTGCTGATTTATTTCTGGGCGTGCTCACCATGCTTGGGATTTACTTCTTTGAACAAAAGCGGCCACTTTTAGGAATCAGTGTGCTCCTGGCCCCACTTCTGACAACAGCGATTGCCGCTTTATTGATCCTGATGAAGGCTGGGATTGTTGCACAAATATTTTTAGGTGTTGTTCCAACCATTCTCTTTGCCGAATATTTCGTTTTATTCTATCTCGCAGGAATCCTATATGTATTCCGTAACAAGCGGACCATTCAATTAATTGCCATCGCGATTGTTGCGTTCTTGTACCTTCTGCTTGGAATGAGTCAATGGATCATGGTTTTTGCCATCATCCCGATCTATCTGTACAACGGGCTCAAGGGTGGGAGTTTAAAGTACTTCTTCTACGTCTTTTATCCCCTCCACATCTGGGCGTTATACATCATTGCTTCACTAATGGCTCAGCACTAAACTTCACTACAATCGAAAGCAGGCGTCCAAACGTGAGTCAACGTTTGGGCGCCTGTTTTCGATTGTTTTTTACTTTGCCATTGCCGTGCGACGGTGCTTTGGTGCCCATAATTCTGAGACAAACATTGCCATGCCGAGAGCCAAAATAACGACCAGGGCGCTTGTTGCCGAATTCCAGAAGGAAGCGTTGTAGTACAACATGTCACGAGCGCCATCAAACAAGAATCGCATTGGCAACCATGGCAAGATCCACTGTTGGTAGAAGTGGGGAATCATTTCTGGTGCCAATTGCATGAGTGGTGCAGAGAAGAACAGTAACAGCCCAAAGACCGCAACCCCAGCGATTCCTAACCACGTAATGACGCCTGAGAACAACATCATGAAGGCGAAGCTTGCCATTGAAAGGAACATTGCCAGTGGCATGAAGTGGCTAAAGTCATAGCCTAAGATCCACTGCGCGTAAACGGCGGTCACCGTGCCTGCCATCAATGCTAACCCTGCGGCAACCGCCATCTGCGTCAATTTAAACTGTAACCGTTCCCGCCGTTGTAACATTACCTTGCCACGGCCTGCATAGAAAATCAGTAGGCTCATTACGAGGCTTGATAACCAGATTGGCTGGAAGAAGACAGAACTAGCAGCGGCCAAGCCCGTTGTTTTGTTTAGGGACTCCGTTTTAACGGTAATTGGATGAGCCAACTTTGCCGCAACGGCGGCCGGAACTGGGACGTTTAACTTCTGGAAGTTTGCCAGCATGGTTGTTTGCATGCCACTTCCGATCCCGTTCACAATTCCTGTGAGCACTTGTTTAACTGACGCACTCAGTGTGCTGTTCATTCCTTCATTGACCATCACCTTAATGCTGGCGTTACCGGTCGCCGTTGGGTTGGCAAGCGACGTAATTGACTGTGAGAAGCCCTTTGGAATAACTAATGCACCATAGTAACGTTGTTCTTTCATCGCCCGTTTAACTGCCGTCTCTGACTTAAATTTGCGCCAGTGCAAGGCCTTTGTACCAGACTTATGGTTCATCTTTAACATCTTTTTAGTAATCTGTTTTCCCATGGGCCCCTTATCCAAGTTAACGACCGCAACGGGTGCGTCCTGAAGCTTTGCTTTTGCCACCGGTAGTTGGGCAATAACCAGGATCAGCGTGAGTAACAAACCAGCAATAATGGCAAATCCAAAAAATTTATTTTTAAACATTGACGTTTCCTCTTTTCTAATTCGTTTTATCCGACCGCTTACTTCATAATCCCCATTGTTTGAAGAATCAGGTAAACGTTTAAGGTGACTAGGACAATCGTGATCACCCAAGCGGTGAGCCGAACCCACCGCCGATTTGCAAACTCTCCCATGAGCTTTTTATCACTGGTGAAAATAACTAGTGGGACAATCGCAAATGGCAAGGCGACACTTAAGAATACTTGTGAAAACGTTAGAAGGTTTTCAATCTTTGCTTCGTCACCGTGGTAGTAAATGGCGAAGGCTAACACTGGCAGGACTGACAAACCACGGGTGATGAGGCGTTGGGCCCACATTGGCATTTTTAGCTGAATGAACCCTTCCATGATGATTTGTCCTGATAACGTTCCCGTAATGGTTGAACTTTGCCCTGAAGCCAGTAAAGCAATGGCGAACAACATGCTAAGCATTGGGCTGGCAATGGCGCCGACCACTTGGTTATTGCTCAGTGCGTTGAACAAATCGACGAACCGCCCAACACCGCTGTTTGTACCGAAGAACAATGAAGCGCCCAGAATCAGTAGCAAACTGTTCACGACGAAGGCCAAAAGCAGTTGCATGTTTGAGTCGATCGTGGTGAACTTCAGGGCCTTAGCAACGGCGCCGCGGTCCTTCCGGTCAACGGCCCGGGTTTGTGAGATGGATGAACCAAGGTAGAGGTCGTGTGGCATAACCGTTGCCCCAACGATTCCTAGACCTAAGTACAACATGGACTTGTTACTGATCAGTGATGGCGTTGGGACATACCCAGCAATGATCTGGTTAACACTTGGGTTGGATAACAGTACCTCATATAAGAAGACCAACAGGATCACCAGGACCAACGTTGCCACAATGGCCTCAATCTTGCGGAACCCGAGCTTCATCAGAAGTAGTAGTAGCAAGACGTCCGCCGCTGTAATAATGATCCCAGCCACCAACGGAATCTTGAAGATCAGTTCCAAAGCGATTCCAGAGCCAATCACTTCAGCAACATCCGTTGCCATAATGGCTAATTCTGTGATGATCCAGAGAAAGATGCCCATCTTCTTTGAGGTCTTTTCCCGGGTGAGTTGCGCTAAATCCTTCCCCGTGACGATACCCAACCGTGCTGACATCGCTTGAAGAAGCATGGCCACCAAACTTGATAGTAAAATGACTGACAGTAGCCGGTACTTAAACTGTGCGCCACCGGCGATCGATGTGATCCAGTTACCCGGATCCATGTACCCAACCGCAATCAGCACGCCCGGTCCGGTGTACGTCCACAACGTCCGCCAGAAGCCAGCGTTTTGTGGAACCTGAACACTGCCGTTAATTTCGTTTAAACTCTTTTCTCCAACCGCCTTTTCTTCGAATCGCAATTCTTTTTCGTTCATGGCAACACGCTTCATGTGCAAGCCCTCTTTTCTATTGGTTTAGAAATTCAGGATTGAGTAAACACTCAATATTCTTTCCAAAAATCATTATACACGGGTTTAAATGTGTGTCAAACATTTTTTAGCTATTCCTAAAAACGCCGATAAAAAGGCAATAATGGTTGATTACGGAAACAACTTGTTGAATCAAACGAAATAAGTGAGCGCTCAATTAAAAATATTTTTCCTTGAATGAACCCCATTTATCAACGTAAATTTGCGGTATACTAGTCATATCAACTCACATCGATTTTAAAGGAGTCCACCCATGGAACATCCAGAACTGCGCCTTTACCAAGACGCTCACGCGTTGACCGACTATACGGACAAACAAGTTCAAATTTTTGTTGCTGCCATCGACGTTTTTTCAGAAAAGGGGTATTCAAACTCCAGTACCAAGGAGATTGCGACTCGGGCCGGCGTTTCAGAAGGTAATATTTTTAGCAAATTCACAAACAAGCGGGGGCTATTAACAGCCATTATCGACCCCGTTGTTTCCTCCATTTTCCCCAATACCATGACGGAGTTGCTTGCGGATCAAACACAAACTGAATACTTGACCCTCCACGCGTTTTTGGAAACGTTTATTACAACCCGCGTTGAGATTCTCTTGGCTAATCGCAAGGTTATTAAAATTTTGATTGCCGAACTGGCTTATAATCAAGCAACCCGCGATAAAATGATTGGCAACATTCCTGCTTCATTTTGGGCCAGCTTAGACCAAGAGCTCGATGACCTTAAGGCCAACCACATGCTTGTCAACTGGCCAAACCACGACATTATTCACCAAATTATCACGGGTGCCAGTGGCCTGATTCTTGGGAACCTTTTCCTCAACCAGCCGATCACCCCGCAAATCATTAACCACACCGTGGACACCCTGACAAAAGGGCTCGCCCGCGATTAACAGACATAGCAAAAAGACCATCGTTAGAAAAAAATTCTAACGATGGTCTTTTTTTGCTGCTCATCATTTTGCTTTCCCCTGTTTGCTCCCGAAAACGCGAAATTGCCCGCAGGTCCACTACGCCAACGCTCATGGACATAAACCGTCCATTCCCACGTTCTTTGCTCCCGAAAACGCGAAATTGTCCGCAGACCCACTACTCATCTAACCCCACCAACGCTCATGGACATAAACCGTCCATAAGCGTTGGTGGGGTTAGATGAGGGGGCCTACCGCGGGCAATTTCGCTCTCTAACTATAAAACATCTTCATTTCAATATCCTGATTATAATTTCCAAAGCCATGACCAAACAACGTACACCCGCCCGGATGTTCCGCATTTTTCGCCACCTCAAAGCGAACCGTCACCGTATCGCCATCGACCTTTAAGTCGTCCAACGAGGCCTCCGAAAATGGTTGCCCATCCAAATAACTCCCGTGATTGGTAATTCGTAATACCTTCAGCATGCCGTACTGGTTCACATTATCCGGAACCCATAACGGCGTGTACTTCCCCCGCGTGTCGGAAAAATCGCCAGGACTTGTCCACGCCCCGACCCGGTGACCATTAATTGCAAACGTAATGTCTGAGGGCCACACATTGTTTGAAAACGGAAATTCTGATCCCAACTCCATCGATAAATCGATCATCTCTAACTGGTCATTTTTATTCAAATAATTCGGAAACTGGTACTCAACGAAGCCCTCGGTCCACCAAATCATCCCCGCATGAATTCGTTCCGGGTCCATGAAGTAGGCCGGATTATCGACCTTTCCAATGTAGTCCGTCTTACCCGCTAAACCACATGATGGTGTTACGGAAAAATTGGTGTAGTGCCCCACCGGAACTTGCGTCGTGTAAACCGAAAACGCCGTGTAGATTTCCTGAGGGAAATTCACGTTAATGTGATCCACTTTAAGCCGTGACACCTTGTTATGACCAATCCGTTCAAATTCGATCAATCCTGCTTCTGCCAACTTGTTTAAATGCATCAAGATGATCGTGCTGCTCAAGCCCATTTCCGTCGCTAAATCTTGCACACTTAGCTTCTTATAAGACAGCTTTCGTAAGATTTCCAGCCGGACCGAACTTGCCAGCGCTTTATATGCATTTAATGCGGCATCAGATAAATCGAGCTCCATCATCAACACCAACCTTTTCATTTGTTTCGTTTATAAAAACAACATTAACATCATTTTAACGTAATATTAAACGGTTTGTTAGTCTTTTAAAGCAACATAAACGCTTTTATTCAGCGACTTTATCAGTTAAAACAATATAAATACTATTGTAAGCGGTTAATTTGCCATTTATTCTGAACTTGTGCACAAGTCCCCAACCATTATGAGTAACACGAAAGGAACATAACTTAATGACTTATTCACCACAGTATACCAACCCACTCATTGTTCAACGTGCTGATCCGTTCATCTATCGCCATTCGGATGGAAACTACTACTTTGTGGCTTCTGTCCCAGCTTACAACCGCATCGAACTTCGCCGAGCAAAGACACTTGCCGGTTTAGCCCATTCAGCCCCGCGCACCATTTGGCAAAAACACGACCGTGGGCCCATGAGTCAGCTAATTTGGGCTCCAGAACTTCACTTCATTGATGGCAAATGGTTCATCCATTTTGCGGCTGCCGAAACAACCGCCTTTGATGCAAACGGAATGTTCCAACACCGGATGTTCTGCCTGGAATGTGACGCCGTTGACCCAATGCACAGTGAAGCGGATTGGCAGGAACGTGGCCAAGTAAGCACACCACTGGATTCATTTGCCCTTGACGCCACCTGTTTTACCGCAAATAACACCTTGTATTACGTTTGGGCCCAAAAAGATCCCGCCATCCGCGGCAATTCCAACCTCTATATTGCCGAGATGAGCAATCCGTGGACCCTGAAAACAGCGCCGGTCATGATTTCCAAACCAGAACTTGACTGGGAAACGCGTGGTTTCTGGGTCAACGAAGGGCCCGCAGTCCTTCATCGCAACGGTCAGTTCTTTCTCACGTATTCAGCCAGTGCCACGGATGAAAACTACTGCATGGGCATGTTGACCATCGCAGACGACGCCGACTTGTTGAACCCCGCCAACTGGCATAAACAGACCACCCCAGTCTTTCAAAGTGACCCCGCTACCCACCAATACGGCCCCGGCCATAACTCATTTACGGTGGCGGAAGACGGTGTTACAGACATCTTGGTGTACCACTGCCGCGACTACACCGACATCACCGGTGATCCCTTGTACGATCCTAACCGTCACACAAAGATCCAAGCATTCACCTGGAATGCTGACGGAACCCCTCACTTCGGCAAACCCGTGCCATACAACTATGAATAGAGGCAAACATTCACATGAAAACTGAACAAAAATCAACCAAACACTTCTGGGGATTTCCCCTGACGCACTTTAGCTATTTCTTCATTTGGCGACCATTTACGGTTACTTAACGCTGTGGTTAGAGCAAGTTGGCCACCTCAATGGGACGGAATCTGGTGCCGTCTTCTCAATGATGGCCGGCATCTCGCTCTTATTCCAACCGGTCTTCGGGATCGTCTCCGACAAACTCCTCTTCAAAAAGAACCTTGTCCTGTTAATCGCCATTGTTGCCATCTTTATTGGCCCGTACTTCCAGTGGCTCTTCATGCCGCTGTTACACATCAATTCATTCCTTGTTGCGCTTGTCACTGGGACCTTCCTTAGCTTTGTGTTAAACGGCGGGGTTTCCGTCATTGAGCAGTACGTTCAACGGGCTAGTCTTGCTAACCACTTTGAATACGCTCACTCACGGGTCGGCGGTTCTGTTGCTGGTGTTGTCGCCTCACTCATTGCCGGACGGCTGTTTCTCTGGCACCCCAACTCAATTTTCTGGGCCTGTACCGTTGCCGCAATTATCTTAACAGGCCTGCTTATTTTCAGTGACAAGGTTGACCTGGATAACGCCGCAGCAGCGGGTGATACCTCTAACTCATTGGACATGAAAACCGTTGCCAACGTGTTTAAAATCAAAAACCTGTGGTACCTTGCCATTTTTTACATGGGTGCATCAGCCGTTTACGACGTTTTCGATCAACAGTTCATCATTTTCTTCAAGACGTTTTTCCACACCGCTTCTCAAGGAACGTTAGTTTACAGCTACATGACCTCTGGCCAAACAGCCATCGAATTCTTACTCATGTTCCCAATGCCCTGGATCATCAATAAAATTGGTGCCAAGCATGGATTAATCATCTACGGCTTTCTGACCTGCATCCGCATCCTTGGATCTGCCCTATCACCAACGTGGGGCTGGATCGTCTTCTTCCGGTTGATTGCTGGATTGGAAATGCCACTGTTACTGACTTCGATCATGAAGTACATTGCCGGTGCCTTCGACATTCGCTTATACGCAACGGTTTACGCCCTTGCATCAAACTTTGCCAAACAAATTTCCGTCTTCATCTTTTCTTCTGTTGCCGGCAAAATGTACGATGTCATTGGCTACCAACATACCTACATTTGGATGGGCATTCTGGTCTTTGCCATTACCCTGTTCGCAGCGTTTACCCTCAAAAAGGAAGATCCTGTTCAGGCTGGTGAAGTAAGCGCCCCAACCGATTCCGTCTCGTGAAAATGTAAGCGCTTAATCAAACGTGATTAACACTGCTAAAAGGCCGACCTCCCACCCGGGAGATCAGCCTTTTTAGATTTCACTTATCTTTACGATTCTGCCAACGTTAACCGATCAATTTCTGCCAGCTCTTCCGGCGTAAAATCAATGTGTTTCAACGCCTGCAAACTGTCAGTCAATTGAGTCGGCCGACTCGCGCCCACTAAGACACTGGTCACCTCTTGATGATTTAATAACCAGGATAATGCCATTTGCGCCAACGTTTGACCACGGTTCGCCGCGAGATCGTTTAACGCCCGCACCAGGGTCAACGTTTTTGCCACCTGATCTTCATGGAGAAACGGACTGTCTGACCGGTGCGCCCGTGAATCTTCTGGAATTCCGTTTAAGTACCGACCCGTCAATAGCCCCTGCGCGAGCGAACTAAACGTCACAACACCCGTTTCTCGTTCTGCTAACGTTGGCAGTAACTGCTGTTCAAACTGACGATCCAATAAATTGTAGCGATCCTGATGCACAATGTAGGGCGTGTGAAGGTCCTGAAAAACAGCTTCCATCGCAGCCGTTTGGTTCACATCATACTTAGAAATCCCAACGTACAGTGCCTTTCCCTGACGAACTAATTTATCCAAGGCATACGCAGTCTCCGCCACCGGCGTCTCTGGATCAGGACGGTGTGAGTAAAAGATGTCGACATAGTCTAAATTCATCCGCTTCAAACTTTGATCAGCACTCGCCAGAATGTTTTTCATGGACCCGCCATCACCATAAGGGCCAGGCCACATTCGGTGCCCCGCCTTGGTCGCGATCACTAATTCATCCCGGTAAGCGCCAAGATCACTTTTCATCATGCGGCCAAAGTTTTCTTCCGCACTCCCAGGTTCTGGTCCGTAATTATTGGCTAGGTCAAAATACGTTATCCCGGCATCAAAGGCGGTTCGAACAATTGCTTGTTGGTTGCTGTAAACGTCCACGTTGCCAAAATTATGCCAGAGTCCTAAGCCAAGCACTGATAATTTTAAGCCACTCTTGCCAACTCGCCGGTACATCATCGACTCATACCGATCTTTGTTTGCTAAGTTCATTCAGTTACCTCCTATATTATCCATCATTATCGTCAGTATAATCGTTTTAATAAATTAAGTCAGCGCTTACATTATTAAAGCTTGTTAATTCAGCTTGCGCACTTATCTTTCGTTTTGATAAAATTAACCGTTAACTAGGTAAAACGTTTGCTATGTTTACAAATAATTATTATCATGTAGTCAATTGATTACGATTCGAGGTTACAGCATGATGATCGATATCTATACGATTCCATCTAACTTACCATCACGGCGAGCGATTCAGTGGCTTACTGACCACCAGGTCGCCTTTCATGAGCATCGCGTTCATCCAGCGCAACCAAAATTAACGCCGGTTCCGGTCAAAGAACTTTTAACAGCATCGGAAAATGGGGTTGAGGATCTGCTGGCCCCCCATTCGCACGCCTACCAAGTTTTAGCCAGTGAGCATAACATTGATGAGTTGCCCCTTACTGAACTGATTCGGGCAATTGAAGCGCAGCCAAGCATGTTGCGGTTTCCAATTATTTTTAATCGATCACAATGCCTCATTCAAACGGGGTATTCCGACGAAATGATTCGGACATTCGTTACACGGCAAGAACGCCATCATGACTTGCTTGTTCGCTTATCAAGTCTGACTGATCAACCACCCCGACAGACGGATTAATTGCGCTCTGATTTAACCTCGGTTATCATTAGGTGTAACTATATTTATCACCTGATAACTAACACGGGGAGGTGCGCGACATGTACCTTGGTTGGAAAGAAATGCGCTACGAACGGCTTCGGTTTACGCTATTAACTGGTGTCATGACACTGATTGCCGTTGTTGTTTTTATTTTAGCTGGCCTTGCTAACGGTCTCTCTCAGGGAAACCGGTTGGCCGTTGATCAGTGGAACGCTCAAAACGTTTATCTGAATGAAACGGCAAACAAGACATTGAATGCGTCACAAATTCCGTTGACAGCCACGAACCAGACGGATCCCAAAACGGTTGCACCGTTGAGTGTTGCTAACACCGTTTTACGAACAGGCTCCGGCAAGAAGATCAACGTGGCTGTTTTAGCGACCAAAAAAAAGGCGTTTATTATCCCATCAATTAACCATGGCCGCACCCTGCAGCATTCGCGGGAATTGTTGATTTCGGATAATTTACGGCAACAGGGCATTAAGGTGGGTGACAAACTGCGCTTTGGCACCAATGCCACAACATTTACCGTTGTTGGTGATTACCAAGCCAGCACGTACAGCATTACCCCAACAGTCTATACTGATCTCGAAACGTTCTCACTGCTGACCAACAGCCCAACGACCATGGTCAATGCCGTTGTGATGAAGAATAATCACGCTTTGACGAATTCAAAGGGCCTTCAAAAGTTGCCCATCGCTGAATTCATTCAGCACCTTCCTGGCTACACTGCTGAACAAGCAACCTTAAACACCATGATCTACTTTTTAGTGGCCATGTCACTGGCCATCATTGGGATCTTTATGTACATCTTGACCCTTCAAAAGCAGGCCCTCTTTGGCATCCTAAAGGTTGAGGGGATCGGCACCACACACATCCTCGCCAGTGTTATCATTCAGGCTGCCATCATTAGTGTGGTCGGTGTCCTCATCGGGCTGCTTTTAGCCGGTGGTGTTGGCGTCATCGCCCCAACTGGCATGCCGTTTGCCCTCGATTACACGCAGCTTGGAATCTACAGTGTGCTCCTTGTCGTTGCCGCCCTTCTTGGCGCTTGTTGTTCTTGGCGAACCATTGCCCGGATCAACCCCGTCACAGCCATTGGTTAGGAGGTTACGTTTATGGTTCAAGCAGTCTTAAAATTAAATCATGTTACAAAACAATTCGGGAAAGATCACACCGCGGTGACCGCGTTAAAGGATGCCAGCATGAGTGTTGAACCGGGCCAATTCATTTCGATCATCGGCCCGTCTGGCTCCGGAAAAAGCACGTTACTCACCATTGCCGCTGGCCTTCAGTTGCCAACGCACGGCCAGGTCTTTTTAAACGACACCGATCTATCGACCCAATCGGAGAAGCAACGGCTTCAGTACCGGTTTGACCACGTCGGGTTTATTCTCCAAGGCTCAAACTTAATCCCATACCTTACCGTTGCCGAACAGTTTAAAGCACTCGATAAACTGGCACACCGCCCCTTCCAGTTAAGCCACATGCGTGACTTATTGGACCAACTGGGGCTTAAACGGTTAGAACGCGTTTATCCAAACGAACTGTCTGGTGGTGAACGCCAACGGGTGGCCATTGCCAAGGCCCTCTATCACCAGCCAGAACTCATCTTAGCGGATGAACCAACGGCTAGTTTGGACACCGCCCGGTCCTTTGATGTCGTAAAGCGGCTCATTGAGCAAGCTCACCAACGGCAGACGGCCATCATCATGGTTACCCACGATGAACGTCTCACTGCCGAAAGTGATGCCGTTTATAAAATTCAGGACGGTCACCTGAGCTTAGTTCAGGCCGCCGACAAAACACCCTCATAATCACAATAAATGTAAACCCCCTGAACTCGGCAAATGCCAAGTTCAGGGGGTTATTTTCGTTCAAAATGAGCTTACTGAATAAGCGCAAGGTCGTCAATAAACCGTTGTTGTGCCGTGGTCGGCACAAAGCCCTTTCGGTAAGCTACCGAAATGTTAAAACGCATTGTCAACGGATCACTAATTTCTAAAGCCACCACGTCATCACTTTCGAAAATGGCGTCGCCGACTAAAAGACTGACCGCTAAACCTTCCGCCACTAGCCCTTTGATCAACGGGATGTCTGGTGATTTATAAATAACGTGTGGTTCAATGCCACTAGCGGCCGCGAATTTTTGAAGCGCCTCCGGGTGGATAAAATTATCTGTTAACGTCACAAAGTTTTCGTCGGCAAGCTCACTAAAACTTACCGTTGTTTGATTAGCTAACCGGTGTTGCTTACCCACAATCACCTTAAAGGGGCGCTGTGCGAGCAGTGTGGTGGTCAACGTTTGATTCTGTAAGGGGCGTACCGATCCTAACAGGGCAACATCAATCTCGCCGTCCTCTAACTCTTGCAAGAGTTTATCCGACCCTGCCTCACGGGTTCGCAAGTGTGACAGAATGTTGTCCGACAGTAGTCGCCCTGCCAACTTTGGAAAGTAAATCGTTCCAATGATTGGCGGGAGCCCAAAGCGAATTGTGGTCGCCCGTGATTGTGCGATCTCTCGTTGTGCCAACGTCAGATTTTGGAGCATTATTTCAGCACGAGTTTGCAGGATCACCCCGGCCGTCGTTAGTTTGGCCAGCGCGTGGGTTCGATCGCGCTGCACTAACACGTCGCCAAACTCTTTTTCCAACCGCTTGATGGCCACCGTAATTGTTGGCTGGCTCACGTTGAATTGTGCTGCAACGGTAGAAAAGTTCTGTTGGTTGGCGACAGCCATAAAGTATTCCAGATCACGTGTATTCATGTTCACTCTCCATATTTAAAATGATTATATCAAAACGGATGTTTGACTATGATTATAACAGCGTTGTAGCCTATCCACATCAAGTAATTTTGGAGGAACTATTTATGACACCAACAGAAATTTTAGAAGACCCTTTCTTAAATAAAGGCACTGCCTTTACGGCTGAGGAACGCCGCCAGTTTGGTTTACTCGGTTTGTTACCACCCCAGGTGCAAAGCATTGAGAACCAGCTTGAACGTGTTTACGCACAGTTTCAGGCCAAGGCAACCATGTTGGATAAACGGTTGTACCTCATGACCCTCTTTAATGAAAACCGGATTTTGTTCTACAAGTTGTTTAGTCAGCACGTAGTTGAGTTCATGCCCATCGTCTATGATCCTACGATCGCAGACACCATCGAAAACTACAGTGAACTATTTTTAAGCTCCCAGTACGCCGCCTTTTTATCCATTGATGATCCCGGTAGCATGCGCCAAACGTTGCTCAACGTGGCCGGTGATCGTGACATTCAGCTCATCGTTGTGACTGATGGCGAAGGGATCTTGGGCATTGGTGATTGGGGCGTCCAGGGCGTTGACATTTCTGTCGGCAAACTCATGGTGTACACCGCTGCCGCTGGCATTGACCCCCACAAGGTCCTCCCCGTTGTCCTTGATACCGGAACCAACAATGCGGCCTTGCTTAACGATCCGTTATACCTTGGCAATCGTCATCATCGCATTGAGGGCACTGACTACGATCACTTTATCGACCAGTTCGTGACGACCGCCGAAGACCTCTTTCCCGGAATGTACCTTCACTTTGAAGACTTTGGTCGTAATAACGCCGCCAGGATCCTTAAAAAGTACCAGCAGAAGTACGTGACGTTTAATGATGACATTCAGGGAACCGGAATCATTACGTTAGCCGCCATTTTGGGTGCTCTCAACATTTCGAAACAGCGGTTAACGGACCAAACTTACTTAACGTTTGGCGCAGGATCGGCCGGTGCCGGCATTGCCAACCGCATCTTCGATGAAATGGTTGAACAGGGGCTCAGCGAGGCTGAGGCGCGTCGCCACTTTTACATGGTCGACAAACAGGGCTTGTTGTTCGATGACATGACAGATCTGACACCGGAACAGCGGCCATTTGCCCGCCAACGCAGTGAATTTGCTCATCCTGAGGCACTCACGGACTTGGCCGCCGTGGTCGACGCCATTCACCCCACCATTATGGTTGGAACGTCCACCCAACCGGGTACGTTTACTGAAGCCATCATCAAAAACATGGCTGCTCACACGCCCCGCCCGATCATTTTCCCGTTGTCGAACCCAACCAAACTGGCCGAAGCATCCGCTAGCAACCTCATTAAATGGACGGACGGCCGCGGGCTGATTGCAACCGGAATTCCAAACCCTGATGTTGTCTACGACGGGGTGACCTATCACATCGGCCAAGCTAACAACGCCCTCGTTTATCCGGGACTGGGCCTCGGCACGATTGCGTCATCGGCCCGGGTTCTAAACGATACGATGATCAGTAAGGCCGCCCACTCACTCGGTGGGCTCGTTGATCCAACCCAACCAGGGGCTGCCGTCTTGCCACCTGTCGATAAACTCAGTGTCTTTTCCGAAACGGTGGCCGAGGCCGTGGCTCAAAGCGCTGTGGACCAGCACCTGAATCAGCGGCCCATTACTGACGTTAAGGAAGCAGTCCTTAAAACGAAGTGGACCCCTGCCTACCAACCCCTAACCATTAAATAGTTGCGGTAGTGCCTGCACACCACGAGGTCTACTCAATTGAAAACGACTGATCCGCTGGTATGCCGGTGATCAGTCGTTTTTCCTCTGCCTGTTTATTTCCTAATCGAACCTGCCATCCAACACCTTTTTTTATTCGTCCTTTCCTTATTGCCGCGTGTCCCCTATACTAGGGATTAGTTATTAAAATCACAAAGTCAAAGAGAGGATTTTCCCATGACACAAAAAGTTGCCTTTATTACCGGTGCCGGCCAGGGAATCGGTGCCGCCATTGCCCGTCGTTTAGCTAATGATGGTTTTGCCGTTGCACTTGTTGGCCGGACAAAATCAAAAACTGACCACATTGCTGAAGAGATCATTGCAAATGGCGGAACAGCCATTTCCATCGCTGCCGATGTTGCTGACCGCGATGCTGTCTTTGCAGCCGTTGATGAAACAGTGGCCCAACTTGGCGACCTAAATGTTATGGTCAACAACGCCGGAGTTGCCCCAACCACACCCATTGACGACGTTACGCCTGAACAACTGGCCAATGTCACCATGATCAACACTGGTGGTGTTGTCTGGGGTACTCAGGCCGCACATGCTGCCATGAAGCGGTTAAATCACGGTGGCAAAATTATTAACGCAACGTCTCAAGCCGGTGAAGTCGGAAACCCTAACCTCACGGTGTACGGTTCCACGAAGTTTGCCATCCGCGGAATCACCCAAACAACCGCTAAGGAATTAGCTGACGAGAACATTACCGTTAACGCCTTTGCACCAGGAATCGTTCGGACACCAATGATGTTAGACATCGCCCATGAAGTGGGCCAAAACGCGGGTAAAGATGACGAATGGGGCATGCAAACATTCGCCAAGGACATCGCTTTGAAACGTCTTTCAGAACCCGAAGATGTCGCTAACGTGGTTGGTTTTCTTGCCAGCAGCGATTCTGACTACATCACTGGTCAAACGATTACGGTTGATGGCGGAATGGTTTTCCACTAAAATAATTGCGCTGTTTCCACTTTATTCCGTTTTATGTAGTTTATGATTGACTTCTCCACCACAGTCACTACACTTTAAGGTGAAGTGTAACGGAGGAAATGATGATGAATAAAGTGACCGTTTACCATGCCTTATGGTATCTTGCTGGGCTTTGTGTCACACTCGTGATGTTGGCGATGACACTTATCGGTGCTTTCATGATGTGGACATCCCTTTTTGGGGGCTAGCGACCCGTCTGAAACGCTAACGTGATTCAATAAACAAATTTTCCTTGAAACGATTGGTCACTTCTTAAGTGATCAATCGTTTTTCGACACTCGGATTTTTGGGGACGGCGCCGGTATCCTGGTGTCGGCCCCAAAAATTCATTATTTGACCGGGGGGAACCACCTTTTATGCAACTTCATGACTCAGCAACGCTATTGCTACTTGGCATGTGGCTCATTGCCATTATGTTTGCCGGCGGCTTTGCACTTTCTTGGCACATCGAAAAACGGCGGCTCATCAACGGAATTTGGTTTAACATTGCCTTTTACACAGCCCTCGCAGCCCTTGGTGGAAGCATTTTACACCTCAACAATCACCTGTTGATCATCGCCTTTGGTGTGCCATTTATCATTGTTCTACTAAGCATCATGGCGCTTTTTCTTGGTCAAAGTGTCTTACTTCTTTGGAACGCGGCCGTTGTCTGGCGCCGTGAAAGTCATTCTGTTGGGAACATGCTCACCCTCATCTTGGGACTTGGCATTTTATTGATTCCGCTGATCGACCGGTTGGCAGGTCACTTTCTGTCCCAACGATGGTTTAACTTTTTCGCCATGATTACCGATCTGGTCGTTTTTTACCTTTTATTTTGGTTCTACAACTACCTGACCGTCCTCGTCCTTTACCAATTTAACCGGCCCAAACTGAATCAACAATACGTCATCGTTCTTGGCAGCGGTCTGATCAATGGTGGCGACGTCCCCCCATTGCTCGCACAGCGGATCGATCGTGGCATTCGTTTTTATCAGCGGCAGCGTGCCGCAACCGGCGTCGCCCCGATCCTCATTCTTTCGGGCGGTCAGGGTGGCAATGAGACGCGGCCAGAAGGTGTGGCCATGCGCGAATATGCAGTGGCACACGGCATTCCTGCCGACCATGCCCTGGCGGAAGACCGCTCATTAAATACCCTTCAAAACATGCTCTTTTCACGCAAATTAATGCACAACATTGGCGATCATCAACAGCCCAACGCCATCTTTGTGACCAGTAATTACCACACGCTTCGTGCCGGCTTAATTGCTAAACAAGCGGGCGTGAAGGCTGACGGCATTGGCTCTCATACCGCACGTTTCTTCCTTCCAAATGCCATCATCCGTGAATACATTGCGGTCTTTACCCGCCATAAGTGGGTGCACGCGATCCTTCTCGGCTCTGTCATTCTCGTAGCGGGGCTTGGATTGTTATTACCTGCTATGTTATAAAAAACGTTAAGCTGCGCGGTTTGAATCCGCGCAGCTTAACGTTTTTTTGCATCATTCTTCAAATTCAGTTTAGTTATTAGCCACCGGCTCATCCGGCCACCATTAGCGGCAACGCCAAACGATAGTCCCCATCCGCACACAACAATCACAAACATTCGCAATCCAAGCGCCGTGTGCCAGCCAAGCCGTGCAGTTCCCCACCACAACAAGTTTAACCAGAACACATTGCCCAAAAACGCGCGGTACGCGATCTGCGCCAAGCGGTGAATTTTGCCATTAAGCCAGCCACCATGCGCAATTAACCAATTTCCCACAGCACTTAAGAGGCCAATCATGGTCACTGCATACAGTACAGTCGTTGGTTTTAGGTACGGCGCATTATCTAAATTAATGGGCACCCCGTAGCTTTTCAGTTCGACGTTCATACGCCACCATGTCAGACCACTAACGATAATGAGCACCCACCACCAGCGAAGCAACCATTTTGAAACCAGTTCACGGTGGGACCATGCAAACAAGCCGAGTAACGCGTACGGAACAAAACTAATAAAGAGGCGATCCATCAGGTACCAGCTGGCCGCACGTGGCCCGTTAAACACTGAGACATCGTAGAGTGCGACCCACCAAACGTAAACTGGGACCACCAGTAAGGCCGCAAACCCCCAGCGTTGCGGTCGGTGATCCAACCACTTGCCGACACCGAGCCATCCGGGCATGAGCAAAATAAACTGGAGCATCATGATGCTATACCACAGATGGGGTGCGGCATTGCCACTAATAAACTGCCAGTTAAAGCTCGCTAGATCATGATAATGATGGTGAACCTGTTCTCCCGGCATTAACAAGAGGTACGCTGCCGTCCACCAAATGGTTGGCGCAATCAATTTCGTCCATTGGGTCTGGAGATACGGCAAGTAGTCACCACGAAATGTCGTTAACGTTGTCGTTTTTGCCGTTGTGTACAGGATTCCAAAAATAAAGGCTGGTGCACTAAACTTCATCAGATCATTAAGGCCAATGACCCAGGTCTGCTGGGTTGTGGTTAGCGACTCATGAACAGCCAACCCTAGAACCGTTTGCACCATGACGACCGTACAAGCAATCACTTTCAACACGTCGCCTAAATCCGCGTTACCATCAGTTTGTTGTTCATTCATCACTAACCTCCTCCTGTTACACACACGTGGTTAACCGGTCCCTGTCACCCAAACGTAACGTTTTATTAATCATTAGACCACTTGGACAACGCAGCCCCGTCATCACGGCGCTACTTCACGTTTCATCTTACTCGTTTAGTCGACCAATTGGCCAGGCCCCCTTGAAACCAAAAACAACTTTTTGTTATGTTGGAACCTAATTTATGTCACTTTGGTCCTCAAAAGGTTTTCATCATGATAAGCGAAACACCAACGACAGACCCGCAGGTTAATAAGGCCGTTAACCTCACTTTAAAGACGATCATGTCCTTTTTCGGCATCGCCATCCTCTCACTTGGCACAACGCTGCTTCGCGCTGGCCAAGTTGGCCTGGATCCGTTTACGGCGCTAAATACCGGTTTAGCCAATCATTTTGGTTGGAGCCTCGGCGCCTATCAGCTGACCGCTAACGCTGCCATTTTTGTGCTTGTTTTACTATTCGATCGGAAGAAAATTGGCGTTGGAACCATTTTAAACATGGTCCTTGTTGGTTATGAAATTCAGTGGTTTACGACATTGTACCAAACCTTTTTCCCACAACGTGTCACCCTCTTTACAATTTTAGCGAACGCCATTATCGGCTTGTTGCTTTTCACACTTGGCGCCTCGTTGTACATGTCCACAAATCTTGGCGTTGCCCCTTATGATGCGTTAGCACCGATTGCGTCTGACCGCTTTCACATTAATTACCGCGTGGCCCGCATTATCCAAGACGTTGTTTTTATGATTGCTGCCTTTTTTGCTGGTGGTCCCGTTGGCGTTGCGACCATTATTGTGGCCTTTTTCACCGGCCCACTCATCACCT
Organism: Furfurilactobacillus entadae; assembly: GCF_045862745.1. Taxonomy (NCBI): domain Bacteria; kingdom Bacillati; phylum Bacillota; class Bacilli; order Lactobacillales; family Lactobacillaceae; genus Furfurilactobacillus; species Furfurilactobacillus entadae. Next base: position 47,771 of record NZ_BQXN01000014.1, read on the forward strand.
ACTGGAACGTCCATGTCAGTGATCACGCCATTAACAGCATTCAACGGTTTAGTACCGAGCCCTCAGTTCGGAGCATCGGCGTTGAGATTGCGGAACTCGGCAAAGTCAGCTACGGCTCCGTTACGCGGGCCTACACCATGACCGTTCACACGCAACAACACCTCTCAGGTTATTCAAACGCAGAACTAGCCGGTCGTTTAAACACCACGAAACAGAATTTGGACAACGCTAAAAAAATCTATGCCAACATGGACACTCAGTATGAAATGTTGAAGAGCGAAGTTCAGCGCCGTCACCGGCTAAATGAAGATCATCCTGAATAATTGCAAGCAAAAATGACTGACTGCCACTTACTGGGCAATCAGTCATTTTGTTTAGAATCCCGGATTACCAAAGGTACTCAACGGGGTTCTTAATGTACTTATCATAAACGTCCCGGACAATGGCCATCTGATCGTCCGTTAGCGCCGGTGCATCCGCCGCACTGACGTTTCGATCAATCTGACTGGCCTTTGAGGCGCCAGGAATCACTGTTGACACCGCGTCAAACATCAGAATCCAGCGAAGCGCTACTTCTGCCAAGTTATCTGTTCCTAACCGTTCCTTCAGTTCATCAGCGGCCTTGACCCCAGTCTTGTAATCAACACCTGAGAAGGTTTCCCCTTTATCAAACGCAGCCCCGTCACGATTGTAAAAACGGTGATCGTTCATTCCGAACTGCGTGGTTGCCGTGTACTTCCCGGATAATAACCCGGATGCTAACGGAACCCGGGCCAAGATTCCCACGTTAGCTTCCTTTGCCATCTCAAAGAACCGGTTTGATGGCCGAAATCTAAACATGTTAAAAATGATCTCAACCGTTGAAATGTTGTAATCCAGGGCCTTGATGGCCTCTTCAACTTTTTCAACACTAACACCATAGTTTTGAATCTTTCCGGCTTGCTTCAACCGCTCCAATTCAAACCACACTTCGGGATCATAATAAACCGCCGTTGGTGGACAATGAAGCAACACGTTATCTAATGAATCCACCCCTAGATTCTGCAAAGATTCATCAATGAACTTATCAACATTCTCTTTCGTGTAGCCACGCGCAACGTGGGGATCGAGTTTCCGACCGATCTTTGTAGAAACGTGCACCTTACCAGCTTTCCCCTTTAAAAACGCACCAATTGCCTTTTCACTTGCGCCATCTTGATAGATGTCAGCCGTATCAAAAAAGTTGACCCCGGCGTCATATGCGGCATCAAGTGTTGCCCGTGCATCTTCCTCGTTAAACCGCGTCCCCCATTTCCCCCCTAGTTGCCACGTTCCCAGTGACACTTCGCTCACTTCAAAGCCTGTTTTACCTAACGTTCGGTATTCCACGTTACGGGCCCTCCCTTAAATCAGTTATTTTTTAACTCTAACACTTTCCAACTTTTTTTAAGTGATCCAGTTCTTATCAATTCAATAACATGTTCCCAGTTGGCACGACTTGGTGAGTGTCTTACAATAAACGTTAACGAGGGGGAATCATTCATGCGTAAAGCTATTGGTGCATTGGTCACCGTTGTTCTTGTTTTCATTATTGGTTTTATCAGCTGGCATACAAATGCTGCCAGTAAACCAAACAATGCCAACTATCACTACAGTCAAACGCCAACCCTTTTTCTTCACGGTTATGGTGGTGGTTCATCTTCAACAAAGGATATGATTAACGCGGCGCAATCAAGCGGCGCTGCAACCAAAGTTCTAACCGCAACCGTCAGCCGCTCCGGCAACGTTTCCCTGAGCGGTCATTGGCAACGTGGAAAGGTCAATCCCATGGTTCAAGTCATTTTTAAAGACAACAAAAATGGCCATTTTTTTCAAAATGCAACCTGGTTAAAACGGGTGGTCACGGCACTTCAACGTCGCTATCATATCACCCAATTCAACGTGGTCGCCCACTCCATGGGCAACCTTGATCTCATGTACTATGAGGCGCGCTTCGGGCAAAAACGGACACTGCCACAAATTAACAAGTACGTTGCGTTAGCTGGTCACTTTGATGGTATCCTTGGCATGGACGATAAGGCCAATCAAAACCACCTGTTAAGTAATGGCCAGCCTGCTCGCATGAACGACTCATACCGGTATTTATTAAAGCACCAAGCCAACTTTCCCAAAAATCAGATTAGCGTTCTTAACGTCTACGGCAACCTCAACGACGGGACGGCCTCCGACGGTCGAGTCAGCAACGTGTCCTCAAAATCATTAGCATACTTACTTGGTACTACGCCGCGGCACTACACCGCCAAAATGATTACCGGTAAGGGCGCCCAGCACAGTCGCCTTCATAACAACGCAGCAGTCAATAAGCTGATTATCGACTTTTTATGGGGTAAGTAATCTTATCCGTTAACGCCGTTTCGTTAACTGGTTAACGGAGTCTTCTGAATAACTGAATGGCCCATCTTTTATCAATCCCAACAATCCATTAACCGGTTAATTACTTTAAAGGATCTTATTATGATACTCACTGTAAACACAATGACCCCTGCCAGCTATCACCAAATTGAGCAGGCCATCACTGCCCTTGAATTAGATCGGCCGCACAAAATCAAACAGCTCCAGGAGGCACGCGCCCTGGGCGACCTCTCCGAAAATGCTGAGTATAGCGCTGCTAAACGTGACCTTTGTCACCTTGAAAGCCGCCTGCGCTACCTCAATAAATTGCTTCAGTATGCCGAGGTGGTCACACCAGAAACGACGGACCACGTGGAAGTGGGTTCTACCATCACGCTCACGTTTGATGATGATGACGCCCCCGACCGTTACCAAGTTGTCGGTAAGTTTGAAGCCGATTTAAACCAGAACAAACTTTCATTTGACTCCCCGCTTGGCCGGGCGGTCATGGATCATGTTATTGGTGATACGGTCAGCGTTGTCGCTCCAAACGGCACGTACCGCGTTACCCTGACGGCAATTGACAATTAGGCCACTGTCACCTCAGCTGATCTATCACTCAAGCACCATTAAAACGAAAACGCCTGATTCCCCACAAAGTTTGGGGCGTCAGGCGTTTTTTGTCGCTCATTTGTTCCTGTTTTCAAAAAAGTGTTGACGAATATAGTAAACACATTTAGAATACGTTTATCAATTGAGGTGATAAAATGTCAATCAATCAAACACTTGAAGAAATGGAACAGGGCTGGCACCGGGATGGTGACACCTACTACTGCAACTACTGCGAGACGGCATTTGTTGCTGACCAAGTTTATCAATTTGGCGATCAATTCTATGCGGCTGCCCCGGCCATTCGCCACCACATCACTGATGTGCACGGCGGTAACGCCCAGCAACTTATTCATGCTGACACTAAATACAACCAACTCACCAAAAAACAGCAGGAACTACTGGACGCCTTTGCCAACGGTGAAAAAGATGCCGCCGTTGCTAAAGCACTTGGTGTTTCTGCCTCGACCATCCGCCACCAAAAGTTTACGTTTCGGGAGAAGGCGAAGCAGGCACTTCAGTACCTCGCCATGTACCACAATGTTTTTGAGGTCCAACCAGATTCAGCAGACAGCCTCATCCCCACACCGGGACACGTTGCAAAACCTGATGATCGGTTTGCCATTACCAATGCAGAATGGCAAGCGACCGTTTCCGAGGCCTTTACTGAGCAAAACGGACACCTCACGCTGACAAAAATCCCGAAAAAGCAGAAACAAATCATCATCGTTTTAGACCGCATCACCCAAGACTTACCTACTGATCAACATTGGAATGAGCATGACATTACTGCCCACCTAAAGACCATCACCAGTGATCCCGTCACATTACGCCGCTACCTTATCGATTACGGGTTCCTTAGCCGGACCCGTGACGGCGCCGACTACTGGGTCACTTCACCACGCAAACAATAAAGGATAATCAAAATGACTTACCAACCAATTTCACATAACCAAAACTTCTCCCAAACGGATGGTCGCGCCACAGAGGCGACCACAATTCACCACGCAAGCTATGGCGACGCGCTCGGTGCCCGGCCCACAACTGGGGAACTCATGGTTCAACTGGACGATGATCCAGCTAAAACGGTCCCCGCAACCCGCATTTTAGACCTGGCGCTATTAATTCTAAGCACCAACGCTTACTTTTCAGAGGCCGCCTACAAACTACCGGCACTTTACGATCCGGACCACCCGGAAATTGCCCGCCATGCATTACAAGGCACCAGTTTCCCAATCACCGTTGCCACAGACAACGACACCTTGGCCCACGACATTCAATTTTTCTATAACCAACTTCAAGCTGATGGCGAACTCTACGGTGAACGTTACCGTCTGTTGCGCGACGAGCTTGCAAAGTTGGGGTACTAGCAAGAAGGAGTAACCCCATTATGACTGCACCATTAACCAAACAACGAACCACCTATACCCCGGCCGAACGGGCCATGATTTGGCATAAACTGACGACACACGTTATGAGTGCTCAGGAACGCCGTATCGTGGCAACCGTCAGCGCCACCTGGGACCAACCAGAATTACGCATTATCAACCTTCTCCTTGAAGGGGACGCAGGCTCCGGGAAGACCCAGCTCGCGAAAGCCCTCTCTGCTGACTTTCAGCTTCCCTACACAAAGATTACCTGTTTTGCCGACATGGACAAAACTGATGTCCTTGGCGCGCTGCTTCCCGTTTTGGATGGTGACACCGCCATTCAAGAAATCTTCGAACGAGCAACGACCCGAACGGATCTTCTCAACCAATTGGGTGAGCACTTGGGGTTAACGCCCGCTGCCACCCAGCAGTACCTTGATCAGTATGAACAACAGCACCAGACCGTTCATTACCAATTTTATCCGTCTGAGATCGTTCGCGCAGTTCAACACGGTTATCTGCTAGAAATTCAGGAACCAACCGTCATTCGTGATGCGTCTGTCCTGGTCGCCTTAAACGCTGTCCTAGAGCCAAACGGCACACTTGAAACCTTGCAGGGACAGATTCCCCGTCATCCTGACACCGTGGTCGTTTTGACAACTAACCGGCACTACCAAGGGAATCGGCCACTAAACGAATCGCTCCGTGACCGGATGCAGTATTCTGAAAAAATGGATTTACCCACCATTCCGGTCATGGTTGCCCGTGCCCAAGCCAAAACAACGGCAACCACCACAGCTGCCCTGACCATCATGGCGGAAATCATTCGATTGTTGGATGAAACAGCGACCGCTAACGGGATTCGCGGTGTCGCCGGCATGCGGAGTTACCTGTACTGGGCCGCCAGCGCGTCGTTCACTGATCTGCTCACCGGTTTTGACCAACTCGTCCTCTATAAAATCACCACGGATGAAACAGAACTGGCGTTGTTGCATGATGCATTGGCCGCAAGTGGTCTCTGGACTGACTTGCAGGCCATCGTTCACCCAACCGCGGCCACAGGACCATCAACACCCCAAACGGTCACGGACAAGCAGCCCTTGACTCAGGCTCCCACCGCATCTTCCGCAACAACTGCGCCAGCGTCTTCGGCGAGGCACCGCTAGCCACCAAGCGGCCGCAAGTTCTGCTGCTTCGCCAGCAGTGTCTGCACAGGCCACACGTCCTAGTCAAGCCGAACAAGTAACCACGGCAGCGCCACAATCCCGCGATGCCAGTCTCACCGTTGACAGTCGTCATGGTCGGGCCCAAACGCGCGCCAGTTTTCACGCCGGAATAACGCTTCACCGGCCACACCTTGATGCAAATGCCGCCAAGGCACAACGACACGAGCTTAACCTTACGGCCAGAGCCAGCCTTCGTCACACCATGAACGCGCATGAGGGCCTCATCGTCCATACACCGGACATTACGGACGCCAGCATGAAAACGGCGCACGCTTTGCTAGCCGATAATCAGCAAATCATGACCCAACTTGTTCGTCAGATGCAGGGCATTTTACAACATCAGCGTGCGACAACCGTCGCTCACGGGAAGCCATTCGGACAAACGTTTGACGCGACGCGCACCGTGAATCAAGATTTTCGCTACTTCACCAAAAAACGGCCCCCAAACGAAGCGCCCACCTTGGCGATTGCGGTTCGGTTAGATCAATCCGCTTCAATGGTCGATGATGACCGGATTGCTCATGAGCAGGCCGCCATCCTTACCCTCACCGCCTTTTGTCGGGCATTGGACATTCCACTTGCTATCAGCGGTGACACGGCAGACATCAGCGCCCGTGAGGCCACCTCAATCTACACCTATAAGACGTTTGCTGATGATTACGACACCGCGTTATTACGATTAGCGGACCTCAAAGCGTTTAATAATAATCGTGATGGTAGCGCCCTTCGCATCCTCTTAGATCAGCTAGCCGACCGACCGGAACAAACCAAATTATTACTCAACCTCAGTGATGGCCAGCCCCGGGCGTTACCAAATTATACCGGCGCACTCGCAAAAGCCGACCTACAGGACGTGGTTAAACTCGCCACCAGTCGTGGTTGTACATTACTTTCTGCGGCCCTGGGCGATGATGCTGCCACCCTTAAGGAAATTTACGGCGCTGACCACTTCCTGGACTTCACTGACCTTCACAAGTTACCAACCAATCTCGTGCACACCGTCATGCGCTTTATTTAAGGAGCCATTATGAATCCACAACGAAAACAACAATTACTCGATGAATACGCCCAGATCAAGGTCTACTACGGCGTCATCCAAATTAAAAATAAGCAAAACGGGAAGATTTACATTGCCGCTGTCCCTAACCTCAAGAATCGCTGGTCATTTTATCAGCAGAACCTGGATAACGGGAGCTTTCCTGTTCACCAGCTTCAGGCCGACTGGAAAACGTTTGGTCGGGAGAACTTTGAATTTACGGAACTGTATCGAAAAGACGCTGCGGATGTTTTAAACCTACGGCAAACCCTCAAGGACCTCCGTGAAGAATGGCTCGCAAAGCTTCAACCATTCGGCGACCGCGGCTATAATTAACGGCCGTTAGCACCTGCGCATCTTTAAAGGCATTGAGGTGTTTTTGGCCAAAGATGAAAAACCACGATTTCTATTTTAGTGTTCAAAATGAAACGCTAACCAGAGAATCTTTAAGCAAAATCTAGCGACTTAGATTTGTTATTTCCACAAAATGTCGTTATAATATTTTGTGTAAGGTAGTTGTTGTACATTTCGATCACCAAACACTCGCGTCTGCCGGCACGAGTGTTTTTTTGTAAATAAAAACGCCTCTTGCTGCCGGGCAAGAGGCGCTTACAGTTGGCTTCATTAAGAAGCACTAACTGTGAACAAGCTCAAAACAACGATAACCGTTAAAGCTACAATCATGATGAACTTGTAAGGTAGCTGTTTTCGTTCGTACATTTCGATCACCACCAATGTGACCAGATTGTTGAAAACAACGTGGCCACTTATAAGCGTATCATTTACCCACTTCATTAGCTACTTCGCAAAGTGATTTTGCTAACTTTTGTGCTGGCGAAATACCGCCAAAGTAGGCAATCATAACCGATACCAATTTGGATGAGCTAAGGTTTTAGTGCAGTTAGGGATAATACACGAATTTGTGGGTGAATTTGCCCTAATCAGCATTATATAAACTAGCGATGAGATTCGTCGTTTGTTATAATTCGAGCATGAAATTCAATATAAATTTTCTCTATGAACAGGTAATCCCATTGGTAATCTTTGTGGTTGTTAGTAGCTCAGGATTTATCATAGTAGCCTCTATATTTGTCATTAAAAACGATTCTCTTTTGTTAGCTGTTCTAATCAGTCACTATGTTATATCGTATTTTTTGCAAGTGCTAATTTTTTCGCATAATTCGATTATTGCCCACAACATAAAATCACTGTTTCCACTGCTCGATCCTGTTGCAAAAATGATTAGTGTTGGACTTACGCTAATCATCTTTATTACCGGCGCGTCTGCACATGCTTTGTTTTTAAAACAGTGGAACCATGCACCAACTAGTATTTATACGACGGCGTTGGTATATGTTACTGGTTTCTTGCCGAGTTGGTTTGCGATTGGTTACGTGGCCAAACACGAAAATAAAGATAAATAAGAACACCCCTGATGAAGTGAACCCATTAAGTTGGACATGTATATTAAGCGACTGATTGAAGGGCAAGCTGCCGGTATTAAACCGGTGTCTTGCCTTTTAGTTTGGTTTTGATTCGGCGTTGTTTGTAATAATCCAACCAATCAGTCATTGATTGAAT
>NZ_BQXN01000015.1:0-54364 GCF_045862745.1 Furfurilactobacillus entadae
ATCTCTCAACTCAACTCAACTCAACTCAACTCAACTCAACTCAACTCAACTCAACTCAACTCAACTCAACTCAACTCAACTCAAGTTGCGTTGGACATATATTTCTTATAATTACAAGATGCTTTTTCTTAAAATTCCGAAAACTTTCATCGGAATTTTGCACGATGTCGCTGCCAGAAGGGCGGTGGCATAAATGTTAAGGGACAATGCGGACTTTAATAAGCACGTCAATTCAAACTCAGCCTTTATGGCAGAACTTCAAGAAAAATTGCCGGCGTATTTTGTGCCTGAAACGGTGGATGATGACGGCAATGTGACTGCTCCAGGCGGCTTCGACCTTGAAAAATTTAAGCAGAGCCTCAAGGAAAGTAACGTTAATGAACTTTCGTCAGGCTATCAACTCGATTTTATCGGAAAAAATTATGCTAAAAAACAGGCCGGTGAACGACCTGAAACGGTGATTGTTGCGGACACCAAGCATAATGCTAAGACGGAGAATAAAGATTCCAAGAACCTCTTTTTCACGGGTGACAATTTAGAAGTTTTACGCCATTTGCAAAATGCGTACGCCAACGCGGTGGACTTTATTTACATTGATCCACCGTACAATACAGGGACTGATGGCTTCGTTTATCCTGATTACTTTGAGTATGATGATGCCAAACTTCAGGAGATGTTCGGCTTAAACGATGATGAGCTCAGCCGTCTTAAAAGCATTCAGGGAAAGGCAACTCATTCTGCGTGGCTGGCATTTATGTATCCACGGCTTTATTTAGCAAAGAAACTTTTGAAGGATAGCGGCCTGATTTTTATCTCCATTGATGATAATGAACAAGCAAACCTGAAGCTGTTAATGGACGAAATTTTTGGCGAGGGGAGCTTTAAAAATGTGTTAGCTGTCCGCCGTGGCGCAAAGTCTGTCCAGGCCCAGTTTGAAACCTGGGATAAACTTGGTCAGGATTACGAGTATGTTTTGCTATATGCCAAGGATGGTAACAGTCGTTTCCCCGCCCAGTTTAAAAAACTGACGGATAAACGCGAGGGGACGTGGAATAATCACTGGCGTGGGACGGACCGGCCGACCATGAGGTACGCCTTGTTTGGCATCACCCCGGAACGCGGGCAATGGCGGTGGAGTAAAGAACGAAGTGACAAGGGTGCTGAGAATTATCAGCAGCTTCTGCAAGATTTGGGGGCAACGACCAGTGACATTACCAATGAACAAATCGATACCTGGATAAAAAAACAGGATCAGCCGGTTGATTTACTCCGGTTATCAAGCACAGGCAAGCCGGAGCATTACATCCCGGCGACCGATGAAACGCTCCTAAATTCAAACTGGACGGATCTGTTGATCGGTAATTCCAGTGAACTGCGCAAGTTGTTTGGCTTTGTGCCATTCGATACACCAAAATTAGTTGCACCAATTGAACGGATGCTCAAATTTGTGCCTAAGGATGCACTTGTTTTGGACTTCTTTGCGGGTTCAGCCACGACGGCGGATGCGGTCATGCAACTCAACAAGGCCGATGGTGGGCAGCGGCACTACATTTTGGCGCAGCTACCGGAACCATTACAGGATGACAGTGTTGCGGCAAAAGCTGGCTACAAGACCATTGATGAGATCTCGTGCGCTCGGATTGAAAAGGCCGCTGACGCAATTGGCGATGCCACTGGCTTTAAGCATTACCATGTGGTACAACCCAACGTTGATTCACTGGATGAAATCGAATTTCACGATGACATTGAATTGAATTTATTTGACGACATGATCACCCCGTTTTCAAGTGCTCGCTTGGGGGTGCCCGGGGGCAGTGCGGGCAATGAGACCATTTTGAACACGTGGCTCTTGGCGGATGGGTACACTTTTGATACGCCAATCAAAACACGTCAATTTGGGCATGCTAGTGTGGCTTACGTGAATGATTCCAGAATTTACATCATCAATAAGGATTGGAATACGGACGCGACGAAAGCGCTTGTTAATGAAATTGGCACAAACCAATTAACCGTTCAAAGTGTTGTTGTTTACGGTTACGAACTGGCGATGGAACACCGCCGGGAGCTTGAATTAGCGCTGAAACAACTGGACGTTAGCGTTAATTTACAAGTGAGGTACTAGCATGAAAATAACGCTAGATGAATTACCTCATCAAGAAAAAGCATTGGCAGCCATCATGGCCAGCTTTCCGGGGCTGGATGAACAGCCAAACGGTTCCCGTGATGCTGACGTTTACGCCAACCCAACCGTGACGCATGCCGGCGAAGATGTGGCAAACATTGATGTGAAAATGGAAACCGGTACCGGGAAAACGTACGTTGGCGTTCGGACGATGTATGAATTGCACCGCCGCTTTGGCCTGTTTAAATTTGTTGTCGTGGTGCCGAGTCCTGCCATCAAAGCGGGTTGGAAAAACTTCATCACCGCTGACTATGCAAAACGGCATTTTGGTCAATTTTATGAGAATGTCAACGTTAATTTAAACGTCATCAATGCCGGCGATTTCAAGGCTAAATCAGGCCGTAGCAACATGCCGGCACAATTGATCGATTTTGTTGAAGGCTCGCGGTTGAATCAAAATACGATCGAAGTTTTGTTGATCAACGCGGGAATGCTGGCATCAAAGTCGCTGACGAAAGCCTATGATCAAACGCTTCTTTCGGGATGGACCACCCCAATCGACGCAATTGTTGCCACGCGCCCCGTGGTTCTTATGGACGAACCCCACCGTTTTCCGCGGGGGAAGGCGTTCTATCAGGCCGTTGAATTGCTGAAACCACAGTCAATCATTCGGCTGGGCGCAACGTTTCCAGAGGTTAAGGTTGGCCGGGGGAAAAACGCCCAGTTGCTTAAGGACTATTACCGAAACGAACCGCAGTTTAACCTGAATGCTGTGGATGCCTTTAACCACGGGCTGGTCAAGGCCATTGACATCTACTATCCGAACGTTTCGAAAGCAGCGGCCGCGGATAAGTGGGTCGTTGATTCTGTGAAGGCAAAAACGCTGGTTTTGAAGCAGGGGCCAACGCTACGAACGGTGGGCGTTGGCGATGATCTTGGCTTTGACGGGAACATCACCTATGAGGGCGGCAAAGTTTTATCGAACGGCCTAGAACTTGAAAAAGGGATGACGTTTTTACCAGCAACAATGACGGCGTCTTACCAAGAGATGATCATTCGTGAAGCAATCGACCATCACTTTGCTGCTGAAATCACGAATTTCATGCGTGAAAATGACAACCAAGCAAAGGTTAAAACGCTCTCACTGTTTTTCATTGATTCCATTCGGTCCTATCGTGGTGATTCTGGTGAACACGCCTGGTTGAAAGACCTCTTTGAAAAATTGCTTAACCAGAAACTGACTGACCTCATTCAAACGTATCGAGCGAAAACCCAGCCGCGTGAGCGTGAGTACCTGTCATTTTTACAGGCAACGCTGGCCAATCTAACGACAGATGTTCATGCCGGCTACTTTGGTGAAGACCGTGGTAGCGGTGACGAAGGGATTCAAAAAGAAGTCGATGACATTTTGGTCAACAAAGAAAAACTGTTGTCCTTCAAGGATGACAACGGCCATTGGAATACCCGCCGCTTTCTGTTTTCTAAATGGACGCTGCGTGAAGGTTGGGACAATCCGAATGTTTTTGTGATCGCTAAACTGCGAACGTCGGGGTCCGAAACGTCAAAGCTGCAAGAAGTGGGTCGGGGGCTCCGGCTACCCGTTGATGAAAATGGCCACCGCCTTTTGCAGTCTGAGTTGCCGAGTCGGTTACGCTTTTTAATCGGTTATGACGAACGGGATTTTGCCCAAAAACTGGTAAATGAAGTCAATAGCGACACAGCACTTACCGGATTCAGTGACAAATTAACGGCTGAAATGATTGACCTCATTGTTGAAAAACAGTTGGCGCCAGACGAAGCGACGTTGCTTGAAACGCTGCGGGCTTCAGAAATCATCAAACAGAATCGTGACTTTGAGCCTGGCGGGTTCGCTAAGTTACTTGAGCTGTATCCGGTGTTGCGTGAAGTGAGCCTCGTTAAGCATGATAAAATCACGACGAACGGGCCACAATCAAAACAACGGGTCGCATTAAATCAAGACAACTGGAACCGAATGCGCGCTTTGTGGCAGACGTTTTCACAACGGTTTATGCTGAAGTTTAGGCCAATTTCAGATGATGCCCTGCAAGCAATGGTTAACGAAACAATGCAGGGTCACGACGCATTTGTTCTGCAATCCCCTGAGTTTACCCGGGGTGAACTTTATGCGAGTGATGAAGATGAATTGTTACAGGCAAAGGAACAAACGGTGGCGGAGAACATAAGGCAACCGCTACCGGGAATGCCTTATGGGTTATTTTTGCGTAAGCTATCGGACAGCACTAAGCTACCGGTTGCAATCCTTCACCGGGCGTTAGTGCCAGTTTTAAAGAATGTGTATAACTCAGATACACGTTATTTAAATGAATTAACGCTAAGTAATTTGGCCCGACAGTTCAAAGTTTGCTTTGCCGAGAAGTATGCGCAAGCGTTTGAATATCAGGCGTTGGCTTTTCAAGCCAGCACCTCGGTGTATGACGCGAAGGCGGACACGTTTAAAACCGATGTTTCTGCCGAGGCCATTGGTGTTAACGAAGACAACCAAGCTTTGGGGGATCAAACGCGGCAGTTATACGAAATGCCGCCCATGCGGTATGATTCAGTTCATCCTGAAAGGGAGCTGCTTACCTACGGGTATGACGCCAAGGTGACAGCTTTTGGGAAACTTCCAAGACGTGCCATTCAGGTTCCGAAGTATACTGGTGGAACAACAACGCCAGACTTTGTGTACGTGATTGAAGATGAGAACAAACAAGCAGTCTATTTATTGGTGGAGACGAAGGCCGAAAATAAACGGGTGGGTGATGAGCAGATTGTGAACACCCACCGCCAATTCTTCGAGCAATTGCGGCACCATCACATTGTGTATGAAGAGGCGGTAACTGCAAATGAGGTTTACGCCAAAATCAAGGGTCTGGAACAAAGTGATCAGTAAGAGATGCGTCATCGCTTGCCCATTTAGCGAAGTTGGCTGTCCGGTTGGGCGGTCAACTTTTTTATTTGCTTCAGCAGCCGCCAAAAAGAACGCGTGAGTGCACCGAATGATGAAAATCGTCAGCTAAAAGGGCCCGATAAGATCGTCGAAACGGTTTAATTCGTTAGAATTGCGTTAAAGCGGCGCTTAGGCCTCGTTTTTTAAACCGTGATTCGGTATAATAACTTAGGTTCAAAAAGAAGTTTGGGAGTGAAAGTAATGGGGAATTCCACCACAAAGGGCATTCAAATTGCCATTGATGGTCCTGCATCAGCAGGCAAAAGCACAGTAGCAAAGTTAGTTGCTGCTAAGTATGGGTATGTGTACCTCGACACAGGTGCCATGTACCGGGCCATTACCTGGGCCGCAATGGACCAACAGGTGGACTTAACGGATGAAGCGGCAGTGATGGCAATTGTTGTTGCAACACCAATTCGGTTTGCACCCGGCAAACCAGATCAACTCGTTTTTGCGGGGGATGTGGACGTTACCCGTGCCATTCGCGAAGACGACGTCACGAACAATGTCTCAACGATTGCCGCACTGCCCAAGGTTCGGGCAGCATTGACTGCCCAAATGCAGACCATTGCTTCAGCAGGTGGCATTGTCATGGACGGTCGTGACATTGGCACCACCGTTTTACCAGATGCCCAAGTGAAGATTTTCCTGGTTGCCAGCGTGGCCGAACGTGCCCAACGGCGGTTTAAGGAAAATCAAGCGATGGGCATGGACGTTTCACTTGCAACGTTAGAGCAAGAAATCGCGGCGCGTGACTATAAAGATTCACACCGTGAGACGTCACCACTGACGCAAGCGAAAGACGCGCAGTTGGTTGATACTACATCGTTATCCATCGATCAGGTGGTGGCGACCATTGCCGAGATGGTTAATAAATATTTAAATCGTCAAGGTTAGTCGTATTTGCTGGTAATTCAGTGCACTTTCGATTATGATGTTAAATAGATATTGTCACTAGGAGGATTTTTTTCATGAGCGAGAACGAAGACAACAAAGAATTATTAGATGCGTTAAACAACGCGGGCCAAGTTAACATTGGCGACGTCGTTAAGGGTGAAGTTTTGGCCATTGATGACGACCGACAAGCAATTGTTGGAATCGGCGACACAGGTGTTGAAGGTGTCGTACCAGTTAAAGAATTAACTGCAGATGCAGATTCATTGAGTGTTGGTGACGAACTGGACTTAGTTGTCATTTCACGCATCGGTAACGACAAAGAAGGCGGGAGCTACTTACTGTCACAACGTCGTTTGGAAGCCCGTAAAGCATGGGATAACATCGAAAAAGAATACAAGAGTGGCGACACCTTAGAAGCAACGGTTACACAAGTTGTTAAGGGTGGATTAGTTGTTGACGCTGGTGTTCGTGGATTTGTTCCTGCATCAATGGTTTCTGACCATTATGTTGAAGACTTAAACCAATTCAAGGGTCAAGAATTAGCATTTAAGATCGTTGAAATCGAACCAAGTGAAAACCGTTTGATCTTGTCACACCGTGCCATTGTTGAATCAGAAAACAAGGCTAAGCGGGCAGAATTATTCGAAAACTTGGCTGCCGGTGATGTTATTGAAGGAACAGTTGCCCGCATGACGGACTTCGGTGCTTTCGTTGACCTTGGTGGTGTGGACGGCTTAGTTCACGTTTCCGAAATCTCATACGACCACGTCAACAAGCCAAGCGATGTCTTGAAGGTTGGCGAAACCATCAACGTGAAGGTTCTGAACGTCGATGCAGATCGTCAACGGATTTCATTATCATTGAAGCAAACACAACCTGGTCCTTGGGATGACATCGAAGACAAGGCCCCAGTTGGTGCTGTCTTGGATGGAACGGTTCGCCGTTTAACAGACTTTGGTGCCTTTGTTGAAGTGTTCCCTGGTGTTGAAGGTTTGGTTCACATTTCTCAAATCTCACACGAACACATTGCAACGCCTAACGATGTTTTGAAGGTTGGCCAAGCAGTTCAAGTTAAGGTTCTGAACGTTGACCCTGCCCAACAACGGCTTGGTTTGTCAATTAAGGCTCTTGAAGAAAAGCCACAAGCTGACAACAACGATGCTGAAGAAGACCAACGGAACGCTTCCCGTTCTGATGTTCAAAATTACTCCAGCGATGATGACAGCGGCTTTACGATCGGTGACTTGACTGGCGACGATCTGAACAAGTAAGCTTAAAACCTGATTGAAGGTTCCTCCATCATGTGGGGGAACCTTTTTTCGTCGGAACCACTGGCGGATTTTAGTTGCGCTTCGCTTATGGATTGCGTAAACTGAAACGAGCTTATTGATTCCATTAACAAATAAAAATGACTTAATCAAAAGGAGGACACCATGCCAAATCCAACAGTTGCCATTGTCGGCAGACCAAACGTCGGAAAATCAACCATCTTTAACCGGTTAGTCGGCGATCGGATTTCCATCGTGGAAGATACACCTGGTGTAACACGTGACCGGATCTATTCTTCTGCAGAATGGCTTGGCCGCCATTTTAACTTGATCGATACGGGGGGGATTGACCTCTCAGATCAACCATTTAGCGTTCAAATTACTGAACAAGCTGAAATTGCGATTGATGAAGCAGATGTCATCATCTTTTTAGCCAGTGCACCTGAAGGGGTCACGGACGAAGATGAACAGGTTGCTAAAATTTTATACCGCGCGGATAAACCCGTTTTATTGGCGGTAAACAAGGCTGATAACCCGGAACAGCGTCAGGAAATTTATGACTTTTACAGTCTCGGATTCGGCGATCCGCACCCGATTTCTGGGGCTCACGGAACGGGTCTGGGTGACTTACTGGACGCCGTTGTTAAGGAATTTCCAGCAGATGCTGAAAATGAAGAGGACGATACCATTCGTTTCAGCCTTATTGGGCGGCCTAACGTTGGGAAATCATCCATTGTTAACGCCTTACTTGGTGAAGACCGGGTGATCGTTTCAGATGTTTCCGGGACGACGCGGGATGCCATTAACACGCAGTTTACTGATCCAGACGGTGACGTCTTTACCATGGTCGACACGGCCGGACTCCGGAAACGGGGAAAGGTGTATGAAAACACCGAACGGTACTCAGTGATGCGGGCCATGAGCGCCATCGACAAGAGTGACGTTGTCCTGGTCGTGTTAAACGCTGAGGAAGGAATTCGCGAACAGGATAAGCACGTTGCTGGTTACGCTCATGAAGCGGGACGAGCAATCATTATCGTGGTTAACAAGTGGGACACCTTGGAAAAGGATGACTACACGATGGCCAACTTTGAGGCGCAGATTCGGGAAGAATTCCAGTACCTTGATTACGCACCGATCGTGTTCGTTTCTGCGAAGACACGGCAACGGTTGAACAAGTTGCCAGATCTGATCAAACAGGTCAACGAAAACCACCGCAAGCGGATCCAATCATCGACACTGAACGATGTCATCACGGATGCAATTGCGACAACACCGACGCCAACCCAAAACGGTCGGCGGTTACGTGTTTACTATGTGACGCAAGTGGCCATCCAGCCACCGACCTTTGTGCTGTTTGTTAACGACCCTGAATTGCTTCATTTCTCATATTCACGGTTCTTAGAAAACCAAATTCGGAAGGCCTTCGACTTTACAGGGACACCGATCCACCTTATTGCGCGGCAACGAAAGTAGTCGTTTTTGCTCAATTTAATGCCGTTTTATAAAAAAAACGATGAAAATGCTCTGAAACATTGATTTAACAGGGAAAAATGCCTGTTTTAGCTTGTTCAAAGCGAACCCGTGTGGTAAATTAAATGTTGAAATGATGCGGTTTCCGTTATTGTTTCGCCATTTCTGGACCACTCAGAGATGGCCACTAGATGTTTTAATAAAACGTCTAAGCCCAAATCCGGAGGTGAAATCTCACATGGCAAACAAAGCACAATTAGTTAACGACGTTGCAGTTGCAACTGGTTTAACCAAGAAGGACGCAACCGCTGCAGTTGATGCAGTTTTTGCTTCAGTTCAAAAGAGCTTAGCTGATGGCGACAAAGTTCAATTGATCGGTTTCGGTAACTTCGAAGTACGCTCACGCGCTGCTCGTAAGGGCCGTAACCCACAAACTGGGCAAGAAATCGAAATCCCAGCAAGCAAGGTACCTGCATTCAAGCCAGGTAAAGCTTTGAAGGATGCCGTTAAGTAATTCATTACTTAATTGGTAAAGACCCGAATTCGTTCGGGTCTTTTTCTTTACCTTAAATTCGGAATAAAGCAATCTGCTAGCGCTTAGTGGCTGATTGGCGTAGAATAATATGTCGACAATGAACGGGAAGGTGACGGTAATGAACGAAACCAGTTATGCGGAGCAGATGTTAGACGCTTTACAAAGTGGGCAGGTGGACGAAGCCAATAAGTTGTATGCGTGGGCATTGCGCAAGGATGATGACGAGACACTGTACAATTTGGCGGAACAATTATACGGACTGGGATTTAATAAGAAGGCCCAACGAATCTATGAACGGTTGCTGGAAAGCTATCCTGATGAAGATGAGTTGCGCACCAGTTTAGCCGATATTGCCATTGATGAAAATGATCTGGATGCTGCGACGGCCTATTTAGAGGCCATTCAACCAACATCACCAGCTTATTTGCAAAGTCTCCTGGTTCAAGCGGATTTATATCAATCTGAAGAACTGTTTGAAGTCAGCGAACAAAAGCTGCTGACCGCGGCAAAGATTGCGCCAGATGAACCGGTTGTGCTCTTTGCACTGGGGGAATTTTACTTCATGATGCGTGCTTATCAGCAGGCGATTGAGTATTACCTGACGCTCATCAAACGGGGAATTCCTAAGATGGAAGAAGTGGACCTCGTTTCACGGATCGGAGTTGCCTACGCAAATGCGGGTAAGTTTGAACAAGCAGTGGCGTACCTGGAACAGATTCATACGGCGGACATGACACCAGACGTTCGCTTCCAAATGGGGTTTGTGTACACGCAGTTGAAGGATAATCAAAAGGCCATTGCGGCGTTTGAAGCACTCCTGGAGGAGGACCCTTCCTATGCGTCCGTTTATCCGTATCTTGCTCACGCACTAACCGATGAAAACCGGCTTGAAGAGGCCTACAAGGTTGCTCAACAAGGGTTAAGCGTTGACGAATACAATCAGGACCTCTTTGGTCAAGCGGCGAGTCTGGCGTTACGGTTGAATGATCCAGCCGACGCTGAAGATTACTTCAAACGGGGACTCGCCTTAGATCCTGATAACCAGACGTTAATGCTGCAACTGAGTAATCTCTACGTCCAGGCACATAAGGACGTGGAAAATGTTGATTTGGCCACGCAGTATGTTCAAAACAACCAGGTGGACCCACAGGTGTACTGGAACCTTGCCGTGTCTTACACGCGCTTAGAGGAGTGGGAGTTAGCCACGCAGTATTATGATGCGGCGCAGCCATACTTTGAAACCAACGTGGACTTTTTGAAGCCTGCCTTCTACTTTTACCGTGAACAGGGCCAAGTGGAGACCGCTGTGGCATTGTTACGTCGGTACCTTCAATTAGCACCTGATGATCAGGAAATGGCGGCGGCCCTTGAAGATTACGAGGATCAAGGCTACTAAAAATTAAGTTAATGAAAAAGTAAACGCGCTCAGATGTCGGATAGGTTTCCGATAATCTGAGCGCGTCTTTTTAAACGAACTTTGAATAAAACGTTTGGTGAGTTTAGGGCACCTTTAGCGTGTGACGTGATAAAACATTGTATTCACGGTAAACACACGCACCAATTAAGGCAAGGTCAATTAAAATGAGCATGAGGATCTTCGGCAAGAAGAAACTGATAACACAAATGAGAAAGACCAAACCGCCGCTGATGATTATTTCGGTGGTTGAGGTTCTATTCCGCTGGTGCCGAAGAACCATGAGGGTCAGCGTCCCTAAAGTTAGGACAAGGCTAATTAGATAACCTGATTTGATGATTGTCGCTTGTGAGTGTGCCAACTCCATCAGGAAAAAGCAGCCCAGTGTCAAAAACAGAATGAAATTAATGTGCATTCCGCGAAAAATCGCTAGGCCTTGATAATTACTGGCATGAACCTCAACGTTGCTCATGAGCGAGTAGTACAGCCACCAGACGGTAATTGTGCTGACGATGAGGAGTAAAAAAAGGCCAATCTTGGGAAAGGATAATCCCTCATCGAATAGCTCAATGAGGTTGGCCAGGGATTCACCAAGAATAATCATTGTGAACTGTCCGTAACGCTCAAGCAGCGAAGACGATAGTTGAAACGGAATTTTCCGTTCTGTAAATTCGCGGTTAAAGTTGGCACTTTCAAACGTTAAGGCGAACATATCGATGAAGATGGCAATGGCCATGGCGACCTGTTGAAGCCCCGCCGTCGGTGCTAGTGGAACTAGCAGAAAGAAGACCAAGCCGACAGCGTAGGCGATGAAATAGGGCCCGGTGGTCAGCATGTGGGCCGGATCATACCGAGCAGTCGTCCACCACATGTACATGAACAGCAGCTGAATTAAACAATAGACAACGGCGGTTGGCGTAAAGTGACCAGCAAAGGCGGTGGTGACACTGCCAGCCAGCAGCGCGACAAGGACGATCTGCGCCATGGTCAGGGCGATGACCCGAATACTGCCGTTCCCGTGGAGGTCAAAGTAGATGACCAGATTATTCCAGCTATTGAAAATTAAGTAAAAGAGAATTAAAAAAGTGGCCAGCCCCGGCCAGTTGAGGTGCTCCCCAAAGCCAACGGTAATGCTGTGAATAATGACGACGTACACTAAGTCAGAAAACAGTTCGAGCCAGGAAATTTTCCGGTCTTGAATCTGTTGCGTAATTTTCCGTGGTGCGCCAAAGAGGTGTTGTTTAGCCATAAAGTCTGCTGGCCTCTTAGTGGTTTGAAAGCGCCTGGGCGTTTTTAAACAGAATTTGCTTTTGCAACGTTACGTCGGCGGTCATGGTTGTAATGGCCTCAATGATTTCTTGACTGGCCCCAACCGGTGGTAGGCCTAGAGGTGCGTCAGTTCCAAAGAACACGTGGTCTGCGCCAAAGAATTCAACCGTGAGTTTGAGTGCCGTTGGATTCCCAAGAATGGCCGTATCAACGTAAAACTGATGGAAGGCTGCCGCCTGGTCTGCGGGAAGAATGGCATTGATACGGCCTGAAAAAAAGGGCACCATGGCGCCAGCATGATGGACGATGATTTTTAAGGCGGGGTACCGTTCAAAAATCCCCGCACTGACTAGTTGCTGCATGGCTAAGGAAAGCTCGTATTCCCAGCTGAAGACGATGTTGTTATCCGGTTTCCGGTCATCAAACACCGGGTGGAGCCAAATGGGTAAGCTCAATTTGTTCGCCAGTTTGAAGATGTAATCGTAGGCGGGGTCAGCAATGGATTCACCGAGAGCCCGGGTGAAGAGTTGGATGCCTAGTAAATATGGCTGGGTCGCAATTGTCCGCATAATGCTTGTGACACCATCAGGATTATTGAGGGGCAGCATGGCAACTGCACCAATAAACTGATCGGGATGAGTGGTAACGAGTGTTTCCAATTCCGCGTTACCAAAAGTACACAGGTCAAACGCTGTCTGTGGATCAGTAAAGTCTTCCGGGTTAAGGTTCATCATGCTAATGATCTGTTGCGTTTGGACTTGCATGTGGTCGTGGCGAAACTGCATGTCCGTTAAGGCCGGTGCATTAACGTAGGGGGCCTTTTCGGGAATGCTGGGGTCAATGGCTAACATTTTCTGGTAAAAATTGGGAGCGAGGACGTGTGCAAACACGTCAATCGGTAGTTGCGTCATAATGAGCAAAATCCTTTCAGTCTTGTTAACTAGATAATATCAGCTTATAAGCATACTAATGTAAGGAATAACTGTTTATAATGACACGGGAATGACAACTAAAATTTAGAAACGGTGGCTTCTTCCGGCAAGATTAGTCATTTGGCGATTCTGGAACAGGCTGGGCAGACAATGTTTCGAATCGGAATGCGTTATTGGTCAACGCCGTGCAACACATCCACGCAGCGGCCGTGGCACTGACTGATGGTGAAAAATGATATAACCAACTAAAAAGAGCCTGCTTTGTTTTCGTGATTGAAAACAAGGTAGGCTCTCTTTGATTTCGCTAATTTGCTTGGTAGTCGGCTTCTAAGTCAGCGAGTGTTAGTGAAAATGTGACGCGTACTTGATCATGATCGAGGACTTGCTGAAGGTCGGCTTGAGTAAGGCGGCTGACCGTTTGCCCCGTTTCTTGAAGAAAAGTTCCGGACTGCTTAGCTTGCAATGGCGCAATGAACCGCTTAAACGACCGCATGAATTGTTTTTCAAACGGACGCCAGGTGATCAATGCCATTGTTTGATCAAAGGCGGGCGCTAAAAAGTCTGCTGGTGTGTACCCTTTACTGATCAAGAGGAGGGTGAGGCGCGTATAAAAGTGCAATTGACCGTCTTCGACAAGCTCGCCAAGTTCATCTAGCCAATCTGTTTCAGGTTGCTTGGGTGTTGTCATAATGCCTCCAAAAATTAATGAATGTGATTAAAAAAGTGACCGTCGTTTAACGACTTTGTAGGTGAAGCCCTCACCAATGTTTTCTTGAATTGGAATGATGGACATAAACGCATGGTCGTCGATCCGTTCAACAATGCGGCGAAGCGTTTGAACTTCGCGCGGGCTTACGACACAGTACAACATTTTTTGTGGTTGATTCGTGAACCCACCCTCAGCATGTAAGTAGGTTACCCCCCGTTGGAGCTCAGCAATGATGGCGTCGGCAATATCAGCATTCTTTTGACTACTGATCATAATGGCGCGGGCTGCGTAAGCACCAGACTGAGTGAAGTTAACAATCTGGGTGAAGACAAAGGAGCACAGCAGGGTGTACATCATGTGAACAACGTCAATGTAGACCAATGAAGCTGCAAGAACCAAGACGTCCTGGACGAGCAAACTTCGGCCCATCGGCACGCCACGTTCCTTTTCAAAAATGCGGGCGATAATGTCCGTTCCACCAAGGGTCCCACCAGAACGATACACTAATCCGCACCCAAAACCACCAGTCACACCGGCCAGTGCTCCGGCGATGAACAGATCATGATGAATGTCAATGCTGATGGGGACGTGTTGCCAGATCCACAACCAAACCGATAACATGGTGATTCCAAACACGGTGTAAATGAATGAACGACGGCCTAATAAGCGCCAACCAATCAGAAGTAAGGGGATGTTGATCGCAAACGTGGTGTAGGCGGGGTTCCAATGAAGTAATGCCCGCAAAATAAGGGAAATTCCGGCCACACCACCGTCAGCTAATCGGTTGATGACGTTGACATAAATCAACCCAAAGGCGTATAAAGCTGCCCCACACGTGATAAAGATAAAATCACGAACGCGCATAGCTTCGTCTTGTCGCATAATATTCCTCAGTCTTTCGTGTTAATTTAGTCTGTTTATCATTAAAGATAGCAGACCAACAGGGAATTAGCCATAGTGTCAGTTAGCGATATTTCTGCTATGATGGGTAATAATAAATCGATTACGGGAGGAAGCCGCATGCGTTTGGCACAATTACCAGAGGAATTCGTTGGCGCCCAGCCAATTTTAACTACGTTAGAGGAAGCCGGTTATGAAGCCTACTTTGTGGGTGGCTCCGTGCGGGACACCATTTTAGGCAAGCCCATTCACGATGTGGACATTGCCACGAGTGCCTACCCGGAAGAAGTTAAATCGCTGTTTAACCGAACCGTGGATACCGGAATTGATCACGGGACGGTCATGATTTTAGACCATGGCACCGGCTATGAAACGACCACGTTTCGAACAGAATCTGGTTACCAAGATTACCGCCGTCCGGATGAAGTGACGTTTGTTCGTCACTTAGAGGATGATTTAAAGCGCCGCGATTTCACCATTAATGCCCTGGCATTGAAACAGGACGGGACCGTTGTGGACCTGTTTGACGGGTTGGCTGATTTAAAGGCGGGGATTATCCGCGCTGTTGGCGATCCTGAAGAACGTTTTGGTGAGGATGCCCTTCGCATGATGCGCGCCGTGCGGTTTGCCAGTCAACTGGATTTCACAATTGAATCGGCCACCCAAAAAGCCATTGCCGATCACGCTCATTTACTTAGCCAGATTGCTGTGGAACGCATCCACGAAGAGTTCGTGAAGATGATGACGGGGCGCTCCGCTCATAAGGGCCTAAGCTTGATGATCCAAACCAAGCTGGCTGATTACTGTCCGGGATTAATCGGCCACACCATTGATCTATCAACGATTGCGACCTTACCGCAGTTAGCGATGACTGACGAAGTGGAGGTTTGGACGATGGTGGCTCTTCATTTGGGACTATCTTATCCTGACCTGATTGACTTTTTGCAGGCCTGGAAGACCGCTAATCACATCATTCACAGTGTTAATTTGGCGTTACATTTAGTGTACGCCCAACAGTATAACGGGGTTACTCGCCAGCTTTTGTTTGCAATGACGGCGCCGACAATTGTCTCCGGGACACATGTGGCCCAGCAAAGTGGGTATGGCCCAGCAGATGAGCAGCAATGGACGACGGCGTATGAAGCGCTACCGATTCACGACAAGCACGACTTGGCTGTGACCGGTGCCGACCTCATTAAAACCCTCAACATTGCACCAGGTCCGGAAATTGGGACAACCCTTGATGCCGCCCTTGATGCTGTTTTAATGGAAAAGGTGACTAACGACCATGAAGCGTTGATGGACTACATTCAAACAACCATCTTGGCCGATGATAATGATCAGAAATAAATGACTCTTTGAGAGAAACGAGACAATATGCAAACGTTACGCGCAGAAAATTTAACCCGAACGTATGGTGAGAAAACCCTGTTTAACAACACCTCCTTTTTAGTGGGGGAAACGGACCGGATCGGGTTGATTGGAACCAATGGAAGTGGAAAAACATCCCTTCTCAATACACTTGCAGGCATTGACCCGCAAGACTCCGGGGTCATTGACACCCCTAATGACTATCGCATCAGCTACCTCAAACAACTTCCGGAACTAGATGAAACGCTATCCGTTCTGGAAGCCGTTTTCGCCGGCGCCCAACCGGTGTTTAAAACCATCCGGGAGTACGAACAAGCATTAGCAAATTACGGGGCTCACCCAGAAGACGAAAATGCATTGAACCGTTACACCCACGCCGAAGCTAAAATGAACCAGGAAGATGCCTGGTTGGCCGAAAGTAACGTCAAGACGATTTTGACACAACTGCACATCACAGATTTAGAGCAGTCCGTTAAAACGTTGTCTGGTGGCCAGCGAAAGCGGGTGGGGTTAGCCCAAGTGTTGATCCAAGCACCAGATTTACTCCTGCTGGATGAACCCACGAACCACCTCGACTTTGATTCCATCACGTGGTTAGAAAAGTACCTCGCCAGTTACCGTGGTGCGGTGATCGTCGTAACCCATGATCGATACTTTTTAGATGCCGTGGCGACCCGAATTTTTGAACTCTCATTTGGGGAACTTCGTGAATATCAAGGAAATTACCAAAGCTTTGTTGAGCAAAAGGCAGTGCTTGTCGAACATGAAGTGGAAGCAGACCGGAAGCAAACGCAGCTGTATAAAAAGGAACTGGCCTGGATGCGAACGTCGCCACACGCCCGGGGCACTAAGCAGCAGGCGCGGGTCAACCACTTTAACGACTTAAAGGAAAACCTCAACACGCTCCAGGTTGGTCACGACGTCGACATCGCGTTAGGGCAGCAGCGCTTAGGGAAAAAGGTCATCATTGCAGAGCATGCGAACTTAACGCTTGGCGGCCACAAGATTTTAGACGACTTCAATCTCCTGATTCAGGCCAATGACCGGATCGGAATAACGGGGGACAATGGCGCCGGGAAATCAAGTTTACTAAACGCGTTGGCCCAACGGATTCCCGTAGATAGTGGCACGATCACAGTGGGCGAAACCGTTAAATTGGCGTACTATACGCAACAAACGGAACCCATTCCTGGTGATAAACGGGTCATCAGCTACCTGAATGAAGTGGCGGAAACGGTGACGGATAAAAACGGAAATGAAATTAGTACAACGAACCTGTTGGAACAATTTCTCTTTCCACGGTTTATGCACGGCACCCTAATTCGGAAACTATCCGGTGGTGAAAAGCGGCGACTTTACCTATTGAAATTGTTGATGGGTCAGCCCAACGTTTTGTTCCTGGATGAACCAACAAATGATTTAGACATCGGAACGTTAACGGTGTTGGAAGACTATTTGAGTCAGTTTGCCGGCACCGTGATCACCGTTTCTCATGATCGGTACTTCTTGGATAAAGTTGCGGACCAACTGTTGATTTTTGACGGTAATGGCAAAATCGAGCGGTTTAATGGGCGGTTCAGTCATTATTTGGACCGGATTCAAACAGCCGCGAAAGCACCCAAAAAAACACCATCAGCACCGACAACTACGGCGCAACCCGCTGATGAACCCCAAGCAAAACATAAATTAACTTATGCAGAGCAAAAAGAGTGGGACGGAATCGAAGCAAAAATTGATGCCCTTGAAGCACATAAAGAAGAAATTGCTGCCGCAATGAACGAAAGCGGGACGGATTACGGCAAGTTAGCCGACTTACAGCGTGAACTGGAAACCACGGATCAAGCTTTGACCGAGGCAATGGAACGCTGGGACTATCTTGGGCAATACGTTTAAACACTGAGACGTGAAAGGAAGCTTGGGCATGTTAGAAGACGCATATCTCCAGTTAGAACGGGACGTCTATGAACACGGGAACATTAAAACTGACCGGACAGGAACCGGAACAAAGTCATTATTTGGGGCCCAAATGCGGTTTGACCTCAGTGAGGGGTTCCCATTATTAACCACCAAAAAGGTGCCGTTTGGCCTAATCAAAAGTGAATTGCTGTGGTTCTTACATGGCGACACAAACATTCGCTACCTGCTGGAACATCGCAATCACATTTGGGATGAATGGGCATTTCAACGGTACGTTAACAGTTCAGCATACACCGGCCCTGACATGACGGATTTTGGTCGGCGTCACCTTGTTGACCCCGCGTTTAATGATGTTTATCAGGTTGAAATGAACCGGTTTGATGATCAAATTTTAACGGATGACGACTTTGCCGCCCGTTTTGGTGAGCTGGGCCAGGTGTACGGGGCCCAGTGGCGGCACTGGCACACGTCCACCGGCGAAGGCATCGATCAACTGGCCAACGTGATCGACATGATCAAACAAACGCCTGATTCTAGACGCCTCATTGTTTCAGCCTGGAACCCTGAGGATGTGCCCACAATGGCGTTGCCACCGTGTCACACACTGTTCCAGTTTTATGTTGCGGACGGAAAACTGTCTTGTCAGTTATACCAACGCTCTGGTGACATTTTCCTTGGTGTGCCGTTTAACATTGCGAGCTATGCCTTATTAACGTCCATGGTGGCCAAGGAATGCGGCCTCGCCGTTGGTGAGTTTGTGCATACGTTAGGCGATGCCCACATCTACTTGAATCATCAAACGCAGGTTGCTGAACAACTGGGTCGAACACCACAAGCGGCACCAACTTTGTGGTTAAGTGATGAACCCACCAGTATTTTTGATTATGAAATGACTGATATTAAGCTGAAGGATTACAACCCGTTGCCAGCAATTAAGGCACCGGTTGCCGTTTAAAGGGGGACAGCACCATGCTAACATTGATTTGGGCGGAAGGGGAAAACCATGTGATTGGTGATCACGGCCAGTTACCCTGGCACCTGCCAGCCGATGCCGCCTTTTTTAAGGCAACCACCACGGGGCACACTGTGCTGATGGGGCGGACCACGTTTGAATCCATTGGGCGCCCGTTGCCACACCGGAAAAATGTGGTGCTTTCTAGCCAGTTGCCTGTTGATACACCCGGGGTAACGGTCGTTGCGACGTTAGCGGCCTTGCAGGACTACATTAAGGCCCATGCCAATGAGGCGCTATTTGTCATCGGTGGTGTTGGCCTATATACAGCGTTAATGTCGCAGGCTGATTGTCTCCTGGTGACACGGATTGCGGGTCAGTTTGCTGGTGACACGATTATGCCGCCGGTTGATCCTCATCAGTGGCACTTAGATCACGTGGCCCCCCATGAGGCTGACGATAAAAATGCGTGGGCCTACCGCTTTGAAACGTATGTCCGGATTTAGTGATAAAAAATAACGCCTGTTCATCAATTTTTGCATTGATGAACAGGCGTTATTTTGTTGCGACCGTTAGGCATATAACAGAACAGAAAAGTACATTAAAATGGAACCTAGCATAACGAAAAGGTGCCAAATGACGTGGCCAAACGGGACCTGGCGGAAGCTGTAGATAACCGCACCGACCGTAAAGGCAATTCCGCCCCAGACAAGGAGCCAAAAGCCGGTCATTCCAAGCCCGTGGTACAACTGTGGAAAGGCAAACAGGCACATCCACCCCATAATCACATAAATAACCGTGGAGACAATGTTAAAGCGGCCAAGCCAGATTGATTTATAAACGATCCCGACAATCGCCATCGCCCAGATGACGCCAAGAATGGTCCAGCCACGGCCCCCTTGAATGACCAGGAGA
Organism: Furfurilactobacillus entadae; assembly: GCF_045862745.1. NCBI lineage: Bacteria > Bacillati > Bacillota > Bacilli > Lactobacillales > Lactobacillaceae > Furfurilactobacillus > Furfurilactobacillus entadae. The sequence goes on from NZ_BQXN01000015.1 coordinate 19,646, forward strand.
CAGTACGGCGTGTAGGTTCCGGCGATCAGCAGGTAAATGGCACTATGGTCGAAAACTTGGAAGACATGTTTGGCCCGGGTGAAGACCAGCGCATGAAATAGGGTTGACGATAAATAAAATAGGATTAAAATACTCCCATAAATGCTAAACGTCACCACACGTAATGCGGAGCCTGAGTGAACGGCCTGAACAATTAAAATAACCAGGCCGGCCACAGCAAGGCCAAAACCGATACCGTGAGTGATGGCATTGAACACCTCATTAACAATGGTGTACGTTCGTGAACGGGTTGGTTCCATAAAAGCAACTCCTCTAAATAAAGTATTAAATTGCCGGGATAAAATTAGCAAAGAACCAGTGTCCCGGTGAAATTAGCGTTATAATTTGGTATACTTGTAACACTAATTGGTTCATGGTCTACATTGTAGCACGATGTTTTACGACGTGGGCCACATCTTAGAAAGCGTGGGATTACTTGTTATGCCTAATGTAAAAATTGTGACTGATTCATCAGCTGGGCTAACGGAGGATGAGATCAAGCAACATAATATCGCCATTGTCCCATTGTCAGTGATGATTGACGGGACCGTCTACGTTGAGCGGGAAACCATCACCAAAGAAGAATTTATGACGAAAATGAGTGCTGCTGAATCGCTCCCCAAGACGAGTCAGCCGCCACTTGGGAAGTTTGTTGATCTGTTCGACGAACTTGGCAAAGACGGTTCAAAAGTTGTTAGTATCAACATGATGAAGTCAATTTCCGGAACGGTTGAGGCGGCCCGGCAGGCAGCTCAAATGAGTAGTGCGGATGTTACCGTTGTTGATTCACAAACAACAGATCGCGGCTTGGCATTTCAGGTTCTTGCAGCGGCAAAACTGGCCGAAACGGGCGCGTCTGTGGACGAGATCGTTGCTGAGACGATCAAGGTTCGGGACCACTCACGGCTGTTCATGGGGGTTATCAAGTTAGATAACCTTGTGGCTGGTGGCCGAATCAGCCGTGCGGTTGGCTTGGTGTCAAACTTACTGAACATCAAGATCGGTTTAGAAGTGATTAACGGTGAGATTGAAGTGACCACTAAGGGTCGCGGCATGAAGACCATTAGTAAATTTTTGGACAACGCTTATGCAGAAATGCAAAAGGCCGGTCACATCGTTAGTGTCGGGGTTGCTCATGCGGGCGCCCCAGAAACGGCCGCAAAGATTGCCGCGCACGTTGAGGAGTTATTCCCTGACATCAAGGTCGTTGTGCTTCAGACGGTTCCAATTATCGCCACTCATGCTGGTGAAGGGGCTTTTGCCCTCATGTACTACACAGATTAGTTAACGAATACGTGAACCATCAGGGTTGAGACAGCAGCCCGGTAGTGCTGGATAACGGCCTAGCGGACAGCGTGTCTCACCTTTTTTAGTAGGGAAAGTAACGATTGACGGCATCCTCAGATGGACGGGGATGAGGGAGGATTAATGAATTTGTTTCGACGAATTGGTGCGCCGTGGCTGGCGGTCATCGTGTTATTCACGGTGCTTGGCATCTTGTGTCAGCAGGCCGGTGCTGTTCAAGCACCAGCAGTGTCACAACCGCAGCCGATGCAAAGTGCACCAAGTAAAAAGACGCAACCTAAGACCAGTAAAAAAATCACGTTAGTTGCGTTGGGCGATTCCCTCACGGAAGGAATCGGGGACCAACGCAAACAGGGGGGCTATGTTGGTCAGATCAAGACCCAGCTCACCAAAAAGGCGGATGTCGATGCCACGACCTATAATTACGGTAAGGCTGGCGACCGGTCTGATCAGATCCAGGCGCGGTTAACAAAGTCGGCAACGATGCAAAACCGCATCAAGCATGCTAACGTGATCGTAATGACGGTTGGCGGTAATGATTTAATGCAAGGCCTGCAATCGGCAACCATTAGCGGTGAAAGTAGCGTTCCGGCAATGAACCAGGTTGTGAAACGGACCCAACAAGGCTACGCAACAAAATTGCAAAGCTTGTTAACGCAGGTTCGCCAACTAAACCCCAAGGCACCAATTTTTCTGTTTGGGATCTATAATCCGGTGTACGTTTACTTTGCAAACATTACGCAACTGAACACGTACATTCAGAGCTTTAACCAAACCACCCAGACAGCGGCCGCCAGTTACAAACAGTTGTACTTTATGAACATTAATGAAACCTTGTCATATGGGCAGTACAACACCGTTAAAAAGCGCTCGGCACTTGCGGCAAAGGACGCGGCCGCCAATGAAAATACCACGTTTGACGGGAAGGCCATTGAAAAGTCACTGGTCAGTGGGTCGACGGGGGAATTAAATGATTACCTCTCACCGGCGGATCATTTTCACCCAAATTATTCAGGGTATACAAAAATGACGGATATTCTATATAAAACAATGCGCCAACACGATGGTTGGTTATCCTAGTTAGTGCACGGAGGGAAGATCATTATGGCAGATTCACAAACACGAACAACGGCAAAACCACGGCGGCCGAAAAATGGTTGGAAGATTGTGGCATTGAGCCTCATTGGCCTGCTCGTTGCAGTGGGACTTTGGGTGGGAATTGAGGCGACGCAGCCCGTTGATCAACCAGTTGCGGCCACCAAAAAGGCCGCAGCCTCTAACGCAACGTTTCAGGTTCAACTTAATACGAAGCAAGTGAACGCGTTAGCTGACTACTACATTAATCAAACAAAGCATAATGAGTACAATTATAAATTTGTGATCAACAAAAACGCGATGCTGTACGGCACCACTAAGTTTTTAGGGGCGAACATCACGTATGGACTCATCATGGAACCGAGCGTTACCAAGGACGGCAACATCAAGCTTCGTGCCACGCGAATGGCAGTGGGCCGCCTACAGCTTCCGGTTCACTTCGTCATGACCTTCGTGGCAAAGAATTACAAATTTCCAAAGGGAATCAGTGCGGATGCAAAGACAGACACGGTTTTGATCGACCTCAGTAAGGTTGGGTCGAAACGGTCACTTAATTTACAGGCGGAAACACTGGATGTTAACAGCGGGACCTACGTCTTTAAAGCGGGGATTCCACAAGCGCAGTTTGATAAAGAAGTAAAGTAACGAAAAGATAAGGAGAAGCACATGCGACGGAGTTTCTATCAATTCCTCATGACCCAACGTAATTCCGACAGTTATGACCCGGTCGCGCAGTTTGCCAATAACGCCTTTCTGGACCAGGCGTTTCCAAAGCAGGCCGAGAATTTTGATGATGTGTCCAGTTACCTTGAACTAAACGCCCGTTATTTACCAAGTATGGATGTTTTTGATGACGCATGGCATTTATATTTAGACTCGGAAGCTTAATTCCAAATAAAGAGTGGTTCACTGATTGTTATCGGTGAACCACTCTTTTTGTTTGGTAGCCGTATAGTTCCGGCTGAATTTGCCCGATTTTAGTTAGCATTTGGTTGAAATGCGTCACTTCATCGTCAGGAAATGCGTCAAGAATGTTCGCAACTTGCGTCAACAACTGTTGATCGAGGTGCCGATGGAGATCAGCGACCTGCTGGCCAAGTGGCGTCAGCCGAACGAGAAAATCCTTTTTATTATCTGGTTTCTGATATTTTTCTAGGAGTGTGGCCGTTGTAAAACGGGTGATAATGCGGGAAATGGTGGGCTGGGAGAGGGCTGTTAATGCTGGAAGGGCCTTGATATGAATCTCCTGGGCACGATCAATTTCTGCAATGACCCGAAAATCCTGCGTTGTTAATTGGCGAATGGCATCCAGGAGTTCAGGCTGTGCTTCTGCCTGTTGCTCAAGCCACTGTTTTTCGAGATCGGCATTTCCATCCTGGGTCAGCAAATGGTTGATTTGCGCCATTGTTTGTTGTGCTTGGTTTTGGTTAGTCATGGAAATCTCCTTTTTTAATTCTCGTGAATAGATATTGCAAACGGAAGTTAACTGGATTATATTATAATATGTATTCACGTAAATAGAAATAGGGAGGGCTGTGATGACTCAAAAACCGTTACCGCGGTGGCAAATTTTAGTTTGTATTGGGTTAACGACGTTTATGGCGGATTTAGACGCCAGTATTGTCAACGTCGCGTTACCGCGAATCAATCAAGCGCTCGCAACAACCATGAGAATTTCAGAACTAATTATCTCGAGTTACCTCATTACAATTTGTGTTTTTTTATTGTTCTCTGGTAAGTTAGGCGATACCTTTGGAAAAGCCAATCTGTTTAAAATTGGGATGATTATTTTTACACTGGGGTCACTTTTTTGTGGTCTTAGCACCACCATCACGTGGTTATTGGTGGCCCGGTTCGTTCAAGCGGTGGGCGCGGCCATGACCATGAGCACGAACAACGGCATTATTACTGAAATTTTTCCAACCAGTGAACGAGGCCAAGCCTTAGGGTGGATCGGGTCCTTTGTAGCACTGGGCATGATCACAGGCCCGGGAATCGGTGGGGTGTTACTAACCTTCTTTCCCTGGCAGGCCATTTTTTGGATCAACGTGCCCATTGGAATCGTGCTGACAATGTGGGGATTCATCATCCTTCCAGTGGAACGTTCCCACCATAAAACGAAGCTTGACTGGCAAGGAATTCTGTTTAATGGGTTGAGTCTCACCGGCTTTTTTGGGTACATTTATGCGGGCCAGCAAGTGGGGTACACAAACGGTTGGCTCGTGGTGATGCTTCTTGCCGCAATTATTTTGATGGTGGCATTTGTTTACCATGAGCAGCACATGGCGGCGCCACTTCTTGATTTTTCACTATTTTACCAAGTGGATTTCACCATTGGCATTATTACCGCAATCTTGATTTTTATTGCGAATAACTTTTACATGGTCTTAATGCCATTCTACCTTGAGAATGCTAAACTGATTGGAGTTTGTGTTAGTGGCCTGATCATGATGATGTTACCAGTGGTTCAGGTGATCGTTGCGCCAATTTCCGGGCGGTTAGCTGACCGCTTTGGAACAATTCAGGTCACCTTAGTGGGTGCGATGATTATTTTACTAGCTCAGCTTGGGTTGATTTGCTTAGGCCTTCATACGAGCTTAGCGATGATTGGCGCGATCGTCGCGCTTCTTGGCCTGGGCAATGCCATCTTTCAATCACCAAACAACTCGATGATTATGGGCGCTGTTATACCCACTGTTCTCGGGGTCGCCGGTAGCATCAACTCACTATCACGAAATCTCGGGATGGTGTTAGGCAATGCGTTAGCGACATCATTACTATTTATTAGTATGAGCCGGTCAGCTCATGCCACCGTGACTAACTTTGAGCCGCGGTATGTTAACTTTTTTATTACCGGACAACGACAAATTTATGGTTTCGGCACGGGGTTACTCGTTGTCGTTTTCGCTCTGATTGTCTGGCGCAAAACGTTAGAAAAGAAAGGAAATTAACCAATGATTACAATTGATATTATTTTAGGAAGTTCACGACAAAGTTCACTTGGGAAAAATTTGTTTCATTATTTAGAAAGTCAAAAGGCAACGTACGAGGCTGAATTCGGCGTCCAGTTGAAGTTTTTGGAAGTCGGCAGTTATGAGCTCCCGTTCTTCTACGAGGACGAAGCGCCAATGAATAATAAAGATCGTCAGTTGCCAGCAAATCAACAGGCGTGGATCGATGACGTTAAGGCAGGCAGGCCGCCGGGTTGAGTCGTGGGCACATGATGGTTTTTATTGTTGTCTCGTTATTTTAAAAGGTTCAGCGTGACAGTTGACAATAACTAAACAATCGTTTAATATACAGTTATGCGAAAAGTTGATGAACAAAAAAAGCAGTTAATTGAACAGGCGATCCTTGTGATCACTAAGGATGAGGGCATCCAAGGGCTATCGTTTAGCAAAATTGCGAAGTACGCCCACGTCAGTTCTGGGACACCCTATGTGTACTTCAAGGATAAGACCGACATGTTGTCGCAGATGTTCTTGAAAATCAAGCTCCTCTTTGATGATCGGCTCCAAGCTGACATTGAAAAAGGGAAGTCCATGCCGGAAAAAATTTACCAAGCCGTGACCCATTTTGCCAGAATGTACACGAACTACCCGTTGGAGGCCATCTTCATAACGGCAATTCGTGCCAACCCTGAGTTAGTCACAAAGACGGCCTTTGCAGAGGGAAATGCGTCTGCACAACCGCTTAATGACTTGTTCCAGCAGGCTGTTACTCAGCAATGTCTGGTGACAGATAACATTGAGGCCGCCACCGTCTTACTGTTTGGTCCGTTCATTATGCAAATTCAGGAACGACAGGCAGCGCACCAGACGGTTGGTCTTGACGAATTGGAAGCGGTCATTCAACTATCCGTTGATGGATTGATCAAAAAGTAAGCCGGTAACGGCTTTCATTTTTGCTGTTTAACTAAACGATTGTTTAATAAAGGAAGGCTGAATGATGAAAGTAGCCATTTTTGGAGCGACGGGAAGCGTTGGGCACCATTTGATCGATGAGTCGGTACGCCAAGGGCATGAGGTCGTGGCTGTTAGCCGTCATGAACATCCGACTGAATCTCGTAAGGGTGTCTCATGGAAGCGCGTCGATTACGAGGATGTTATGAGCCTGGTCACAGCATTGGCAGGCAGTGACGCCGTGATCATTTCACTGGGCGATGACAACATTGTCACGCCGACCAAAAATATTACACTGGCGATGAAACAAACGGGGATGACCAGAGTAGAACTGTTGACAGGGTTTGGGACCAGCCCAGAAAGTCGAAAGCAACTGAGCCTTGGGATGCGTGCCGTTATGATGGCCATGCACCCAATATTACGGACAAAGGAAAAGCAGGATCACGTCGTCCGAGCCCGAGCAGATTTAGCCGAATTTATGATCACAAACTTAACGAACCATCGGTACAGTCACGATTCAGTGTACATTCAAGACTAGGAGGTCATTCATATGACAAAGGAAGAAGCAACGTTAGCACCAGTAATGAAGTTTATCAACGAGGGGTTAAACCAAGGTAACGGTGACGTTATCGCCGAAGTGTGGGATGAAGATCTGCTGTGGGAGGGTGGCTCCCTTGGCACTGTTCACGGACTTAAAGCCTTTATGAGTGGTGGTGTTCGAGCGTTTAGTGACATGCACTTAACGATTCTAGACGTTACCGTTCATGGTGATGATGTTTGGGTTCAGTTTACAAATGAAGGTACTCAGGTTGGCGAATTCATGGGCTACCCAGCAACTAACAAGCACGCCAAGTGGAATGGCTTTGGTAAATACACGGTCAAAGGTGGGAAAATCATCCACGGCTGGTTCTCAGAAGACATTCTGGCGATGCTCAAACAACAAGGCCATATTGCTTAGTTAATGAAGAAAGGGAGATTATCATGATGACAAAGAAAACAGTTTTAATTACAGGTGCCTCAAGCGGTATGGGAGAAGCGGCAACCCTGTTGTTTGCAGATCAAGGATGGGAAGTTTACGCTGGTGCGCGCCGGGTTGAAAAAATTCCAACAGGAGCGGGGATTCATCCGGTTGCACTTGATGTAACGGACGCAGATTCACGGGCATCATTTGTCCGGGCCGCGCAGGCTCAGCCAACGCTTGACGTGTTAATCAACAATGCCGGTTACGGTGAGTATGGTCCCTTAGAAGAAGTGTCTTCAGAAAAGGCGCACCAACAGGTTGAAACCAATCTCTTTGGTGCCGCTGAATTAACGAAACTTGTCCTGCCAACCATGAGAAAGCAGCAATTTGGCCGGATCGTGAACATTTCGTCCATCGGTGGTGACATGTATTCGGCGCTTGGTGGTTGGTATCACGTCACCAAGCATGCCCTAAACGTTTGGTCCGATGTCCTTGATATGGAAATTCGCCAGTTTGGGCTCCGTTCAGTAATCGTGGAACCCGGCGGCACACAGTCTGCTTGGGCAGACATTGCCATGGGGTCCATTAAAAAGAATGTCTCAGCAAACACACCCTACCAGGCGTTGATCAACGGAACGTTAGCGATGGTTGAAAATGTCGGGAGCCATTCGTCAGCGACGTCCGCTGATCTAGCTAAGGTCTTTTACCGGGCTGCCACGGATGAACGTCCACATCGCCGGTACTACTACAGTTTTAGTGACCGGATGATGGCCCGTGTTGCCCGGGTTCACCCCGGACTGTACCACAACATTGTGATGCGGATGACCAGCCGGTCCATGAAGTAAGCCTAAAAAATAATGCGGTCTCGCTACCATGACAGATGGTAATGAGACCGCATTATTTTTAATTAAGTGAACTCATGTGGGTCCAAAGGTTAATGGTAGGGCTTATAATTCTAAGAATGCGCCTGCATTCACCATGTCATCAAAGAAACCGTCGACGGTTTCTGTCCGGTTCCAGTCACGTTGAAGTTCACACCCCAATTGCGCAATGCTGGTAAGCTGGGCACCAGCACTCACCATTCGTTGGAGACCGGCTTCGTGAGCAATGGTCGTTGTTCCACCGATTGAATCAGCGACGGGGAAGACATCATAACCTTCCTTTAACGCGTCTAACGTTGGAAAGGTGCAACAGGCTTCCGTCCACAGTGCTGCAATAATAATTTTATGGCGGCCGGTTGCGTGGATTGCTTCATAGACTTCGACATCCTCCCACGCATTGATTGTTGTGCGATCGTAAGATTTTACGCCGGGAAGTAATGCCTTTAGTTGTGGGATGGTATCCTTGTTTCGTCCGGTCTTAACGTTGACCGTTGATAGAATTGTCGGAATTTTAAACGTATTGATGATTTTTTGAACGGCCACAATGTTTTGAACAAGTTTTGCATGATTCATTGAGTTGATTGAATTAACTTGGGTGGGTTGGTAATCGATTAATAAAAAGACACTGTCCTCGGGATTGAGTAACTCATCGTCATGGAAATTACGTTTTGGTTTACTGGTCATAATAAAAGCCTCCTCTTTCGATTTTACCTTTTGTTAGCGGTTCCACGTTCAGTATAGTCGAACGCGTTAATTATTCAACTATTTGTTAATTAATTCGATTGCTATGATTCATAAATGGCTTAATCTACTGGGATATGGGTGTTTACGAGCTTTTGTGTCAAAAGTACGAATCCTTCTCTTTAGAAAGAATTCCTCTTACAATAAGTGTGAACAATTAAAATGTTTACTTCTAGAATACCGAGGGGGTTTTATCATGAAAATTGCATTTATTGGTCTTGGCGACATGGGTTCACAAATGGTGCCTCATTTGATCAGTGATGATAACACCGTGGTCGTTTGGGATAAGGAGCCGGCAAAACGAACCCAATTTCTCAACCAGTCCGGGGTCACCGTTGCATCATCTTTGCAAGATGCCGTCAGTGAAGCTGAACTCGTTATTACTGCCGTTATGTTTTATGACGTTCTACCGCTGCATGTCGGTGATGACCTTCACCCTGGCATTGTGAAGTTTCTTCAACCAAACAGCATTTTGGTGATTACATCGACACTGAATCCGGATAAAATCACGGCGATTAACGCCGCAATGCCTGCCGAAACATATCTTATTGACGCACCGATGAACGGGGGCGTTAGCTACGCACGTGACGGCACGCTGACGTTTATGGCCGGCGGTGACGCTAGTACAATTAAATTAATTACACCTGTCTTAAACCGAATGGGTAAAACGCGGTTTGAAGGCCCTCTAGGTACTGGTGCGAAGTTAAAATTGATTAGCAATGTTTTAATTATGGCTGCGGAAGCAGGGATTCGTGAATCGTTGGATTTAGCCGATGCCTATGAGATCGATTACCAAACCGTCATTGATCTATTAAAAGTTGGGCCAATGGCCGCAGTGATCAACCGGGCGTTAAACGTGGATGATCCACGACCGTTGAAAGACTCTGTTCACGATGTGGACGAATTATTGGCTGCTGGCGAACCGCTCGTGCCACTTGACATCACACAGGCAGCACAAAAACGGCTATGGGCCGCTGTTAACGATGATCCACAGCAAGCGCGCTTTATTGATATCACAACAAAGGCAACAAAGCTCCCACAGTTTAGAACTGAACTTTAGGGCTTGGGTTGCCATGACCATGCTGGTCGTTTAAGAATTGACGACAGCATTATCAGAACAAAAATATCGTTGATTCCTGCCGATTTAATTGTCGGTAGGAATCAACGATATTTTTTTGTAGGAAATTCGATCAACACGCTGTTTGATGCAGAAAACTTAAAACTGGGAACCTTGAAAGCATGAGGCCCTGTTTGTTTTTACGATTTAAACTGATGACGTGCACCTAGCGCCAGGCAACGGTCATAACAGAATTTGGATGGGCATTCGTGACCGCCTCATCTAAGAGGGCAACCGCCATATCGGCGTAGCTAATTTGTGATTTATGCTGGTGGTCATACAATAACACATCGGTACCAACCTGATATTGCCCAGTAGCGGGGCCGGCTGGTAAGTAGTTCATTGGGGGCGCGACGTACGTCCAGTTAAGCCCTGGGGCAGTCTTCAAAACAGTGAGCGCTTTGAAGTGGGCTGCACTAGCCGGTTTCATGAGTAACGGAAGCTGATCGGCAACCGTTTTTGTTCGGAGATTGTCAGTAAATAGTGTTGCCCCAGAACCAACCACGATGAGCCTTGTCGAACGGTTTTCTAAAAGCGTTGCTAAGTGTTGATTAACGCGAGCGTACAATGATTTTTTCCCAGACGCGAACGCACAAATCAAAACATCAAAATCGGAAACGTCGCTCGACGTTAACGCAAAGACGTCGCGAACAATGACGGGGACGGTCTTGTCAGCAAGTTTTGTGGGGTCGCGGATAATGGCCGTGACCGCCAGCTGGCGGTCATGGGCAACTTTTAAAAGGGCTTGGCCAGTCTTGCCAGTGGCGCCAATAATACCAATTTTCATATTCATTAACCTTCTCTTTATTTTTTTACAAGACCCAGCTCGATCAATCGATTGGCCGCATCAAGAACTGTTGTCTCAGGGGTGTGCTGGTACCAGTCAAGGTCAGCTTCTGCTGCGGCGGTTGTGTGGTGATACTGCCGGTTCAACATCGGAACGAGGGAGCGGAGGCTTGGGATGAAGCGGGCCAGTAACCGGGTTGTCCAGTTAGGTAACTGGTGGGGATGAAGGTGCCGGGTAGGGAAGGCATCCTGGTAGAGGCGGGCCACTTCTAGCATCGTCAACGTCTGCGAGGATGCGATGTAACGTTTCCCAACGGCCCGCGGATTTTCAAATGCCAGCCGGTGTAACTGCGCTAAATCGCGAACATCACTGATTTCCAGAGGCACTTTTGGTAGTGTCCGCTGACCCTTGAGAAATTGGAGCAAGATGCGATTTGAACTTAAATTAGTTGTGATGACCGGGCCAAAAATGGCGCCGGGGAGAATGGTTGTTAACGCCAAGCCGTGTTGCTCAGCAAACGCCCATGCCGCTTGTTCGGCCTTAACCTTAGAAATTCGGTAGGGGTCAAGTTCTGGATTATTCAAATCCGTCCAAAAAGTTTCATCAAACGTTCCCGTCGCGTGACTATCTGGTGTAGCGGCGGCTTGTGAACTCGTCATCACAACCCGCTTAACGCCTGCATCATTGGCCGCCTGAAGAACGTTTAAAACGCCACTGGTCGCAACATGAACGAGTTCTTCCGTTGATTCAGTTCCGTTTCCCAGTGGTGACGCAACATGGATAACGCCGTCGGCCCCAGTCATCGCGGCCTGCCACCCATCTGGGCTGGTTAAGTCAGCTTTAAAGAAGGTCAAATGGGTCAGATCTTCTGGTTGAACGTAGTGACCGATTGCAGTTTTGATGGCGTCTGCCTTTGTTAATGATCGCAGGCTGGCCGCCACCGCGTAGTGATGATTCAATAATTCAGCAACGACCCAGGTGGCAACGAATCCTGAACCGCCAGAAACAACAATTTTTTTCATGATTAAATAGCCTCGATTTTTTAAATTAGACAGATAATACAATTTATTGTCTAAAATGTAAAGCCATGGTAAAATTTATTTTGAAGATGAGGTGGAAAATAGTGATTGATCAACGAGAACTAACCATTAAATTGAATCACGTAATTTTGATTGAAGGCTTTCAAAAATTGTCGATGAGCCGTTTAGCGGCCGCTGTGGACGTTAGCCGGGCCACGTTATATCTATACTTTAAGAACAAAGATGACATCGTTCAGGCCGTTGTGGCACGCCATTTTCAGTTTTTGACGGAAAATCCGGTGCCGAAGCAGTTCACAACGGCCTCCTTTTTATCCGTTTGGCTTAATTCGATCCTGTTGATGGGTTCAACCACCGACACGTTTATGACCGATCTGCAACGGGGGTATCCAGAGCTGGCGCAGCAACTCAATGCGGCCTACCGCGATTACTTTGAACAATTGGCGGCCTACGTTACCCGAGGTCAAACGGTAGGAGCTGTTGTGCCCACGTATTCCCCTGGTTTTGTTATTTTTCAGGCGGATGCATTGGTTAAAACGATTTTACAGCAGGTAAGACTGCACCAACTGTCACTAGATCAGGCTGAACGATATCTTGAAGACGGGTTATCACTTCAGTTACAGGGGCTGTTAACGCCTGAGGCGCAAGCACAAGTGGATGTTGCAACCATTAAGCCGTTTAAAGCCGTGATCTTGGCTGAATTTCGAGCAACCTATGCGTTGATTTCTTAAACCAATTGTTGTGGATCAAGGAGAATTCTTATGAATAAAAGTCGGGTGGAAGCCTTTATCGACGCGATTATTGCCATCGTTTTGACCGTTTTGATTTTAGAAATTAAGGTGCCAGAAGAGGCGAGTTTGACACTGCTTTTCAGTGAATGGCGGATGGCCTTTTCGTATTTAATGACGTTTATCTTAGTTATGTTTAGCTGGTACATTCAGCACCAAATGTTTATTTCAATCAAACAAATTAAGCTGGGGGGCTTTATCGGCATTTCGATTTGGTTGTTCGTTCTGTCATTTTTACCAGTAACAACGTCTTTTGTTGGCCGGTTTCCAGAATACTGGGGCGCAGAAATTGTTTACATTGCCGAAAATTTATTGTGGTTGTTGGCGGCCCAACTAATGTCTTATCTCATTCGGCGCGATAATCCGGCGGAAACAGATGTGGCTGGCTTTCAGGAACGGCAGGCAGGGCCTTTCATGGTGATTGCCAACGTTTGCTGGTGTGTCATTGCCGTTGCAGCGCTCGCCGTGGTTCCTGAAATCGGGGTGTTGACCCCCATCGTAACGGTGCTGGTTCAGGTGGTATCAAACAAGCTTGCGAATCGCCGAAACATGGTTTAGCGCCAAACGATTCCTGATGAAAATATAAATCTCCTTAACAAATGTCACGACTCGATGGGTTGCGTTATGGCAAAGGTGTCAGCCCAAACCAGTTGGTTAAACGAGAGGGGCTTTCCAGAATAAAAACCGCAATTAGGTTGGTTGACTTCACCTAATTGCGGTTCCTCTATTTGGTTAATTCTTGTTCGAGTTGAAAATGTGCTAATTGGCGGATTAACGCTAATGGCAACGGCGTGCCATCTGGAATCTGCATGGCACCTTTGGTATGCGGATAAGCCGCGACTGCGTCTGAGAATGCATTTAGCGCGGCAGGTGTTGGGTAAATGCCGATATGGTGTTTGAACGCGGCGAAGTGAATTAAGTTATGCCCCTGCCAATAGGTTGGCATGTTCCAACTTATTTTTTCCGTCGCGTCAGGTAGCACCGTTTTGATGGTTTCGTTAATTGCTTGCAAACGTGGTTGCTTATCCGGTTCAGCAGCACGGATATAGTCGTCAATAACAGTCATTTGAGCGCCTCCAATTCTTGATTACGCGGTTTGGTAAATTGAGCACAATCCCATTTGCATAATGCTGTAGGCCCGTTTAAAATGACCAAGGGACTTTGTTCCAGTGCTGGTTAATTTTACGGTGTGAGTGCTTAGTATGGCCAGGTATGTGTCATAAAATAATGATTACTGACGTGACGGTTAAATCACGCTTAACTAAAAATGGCATTCACCTTGATGACAGCATCATAGCAAAGTGAATAGTGAGACGCAATTTTATGATCAGTATGGTTACTGAAGTTTAGGTTCACCATCCGCATGTTGAACCATTAAAAAGCCGCTGTTGCTAAAAGAATCGCCTCGAATCAAAAAGAACTGTTAGTTAATTATGTTATTTTATATAGTGAGGTCTTCATTAAGCACTAGAAAGAACTAGTTTTAAAAAAAGTTAGTCACAAGTTAAATGATAATAAAGGAGTTTATAAATGACAATTCAATGGTTCCCCGGACACATGGCGAAAGCCCTCCGGCAACTGCGCGAAAATTTAAAGGTGATCGACATTGTGTTTGAACTGGTTGACGCCCGAATTCCAGAAGCCTCACGGAATCCGGAATTAGCTGACGTCGTGGCGAAAAAGCCCAAGCTGTTGATTCTTGAAAAGAGCGATTTGGCTGACCCTAAAATGACGGCTGCCTGGTTAGGGTATTACAGAGAACACGGTCAGGCCGCCATTGCGGTGGATGTCAATGATCGGAAATTAATTCCGAACCTCACTAAAGCGGCCCGTGAGGTTTTAAAGGAACAACAGGCCCGGGCAGCAGATAGAGGCATTCAGTCCCAAACGATTCGCGCTGTTGTGGCGGGGATTCCAAACGTTGGTAAATCAACGCTGTTAAACCGCTTGGTGAATAAGAAGGTGGCGGTGACTGGCGATCGCCCTGGGGTCACAAAAAAGCAACAGTGGTTAAAGGCCGGAAATGACCTGCAACTGTTGGACACTCCTGGGGTTCTATGGCCGAAGTTTGAAGACCCACTGGTTGGTAAAAAGTTGGCCCTTACAGGAGCCATTAAGGATTCTTTGTTTGCAAAAGATGACGTGGCCCTCTTTGCCATCACCTTTTTACGTGAGCACGACCAGTTAAGTGATCTCGCAGCGCGGTATCATTTAACGGCGGATGAACTGGCCGGCAGCGATGTTGATTTATTACTAGCATTAACTAAGCGATTGGGCTTTAAAGACGACTACGAACGCGGGAGCGAACGGTTACTTCTGGACCTTCGGAAGGGCAAACTTGGTCGGCTAACGTTTGACTCACCAAGTGACTTAGAAGCAAGTGATCAGGATGACTGAACCCACGGTAAAACGGCCAACGATTGCGGCGATTAAAGCCCAGTTAGCGGCGGTAACAGAGGCCAATGACCCATTGCTAACGGCGCTGGCAGATGATCCACGAAAAGGGGTCGTGGCACTCTTAGAACGAACAAAACGCACGTTTAAACATGAGGCGGCGCGTGAAGCGGCCTTTGCAGAACGGTTACAACTGGAACAGGCCGCGTGGGCGCGCGGGCAGGCGCACGTCGTTGGGATTGATGAAGTGGGCCGTGGGCCGCTGGCCGGTCCCGTGGTGACCTGTGCGATTGAATTACCGCATGATTTCCATGTGCTGGGAGTCAACGATTCAAAGCAACTAACGGCACAGGATCGCGAAGTGTTATACCCACAGATTCTGGCAGCGTGTGTGGGCGTGGGGATTGGGATCGCGTCACCAAAGCAGATTGATACCCTCAATATTTACCAAGCGACCCGGGTTGCCATGCGGGATGCGGTGTTGGCGTTACCACAACAACCCGACTTGTTATTGATCGATGCCATGCAAATTGATGTACCAATTGACCAGCAAAAGTTGATCAAAGGGGACGCTCGCTCCATCAGTATTGGGGCGGCTAGTATCGTCGCTAAAGTGTACCGGGATCATTTGATGACGATGTACGATCAGATTTATCCTGGGTATGGATTCCAACAAAACGACGGTTACGGCACCAAGGTTCATTTAACGGCGTTAGATGACCAGGGCGTGACCCCGATTCATCGGCGGTCGTTTAGCCCGGTGGCCAATCGCTTAGCTCAATCATAAATTAACCAAAAGTCGTCAATTTTTGACGGCTTTTTTGATGCTGACAAACATTTTAGCGCCGTTTTCCGTAGGTTTAGGTAAGAATCTAAGAAACAGGGGGTGTTACCATGGGGGAACCGGTTATTGAACAAAACCGGCAGTTTTTGATTCGGCTATGTTTACTGGTGCAGAGTGGCATTGGCCTGGCAGGCCGCCGGCAAGTGTGGGCCTATTTACAGACCCACCATAACGAGCACTTGACGCTTCAAAGCTTGTTTGAGATCGTAACCTGCTCGGCGGAACAACAGGCTCAAATTATGAATCAGTGGCAGGGGCGGGCGTTAGCAGACCGGGTTCAGCACCATTTGCAAACCTGCAAGGTAACGACAATCCTTGATGACGATTACCCGCGTTATTTACGGGAGCTCTACGCGGGCACCACTGGTGTTGTTTAGCCGGGGGAACTGGCGGTTGGCCCAAACATCCGGGTTAGCAATTGTTGGTTCACGGAAGGCCAGCCCGTATGCCTACACGGTGCTTAATCAGTGGCTACCAACGTCAGTGAACCGCCAATTGCCGATTATTTCCGGCCTGGCCGCTGGTGTTGACGCGCTTAGCCACCAACAGGCGCTCATGAACCACGGGGCAACCATCGCAGTTATTGGCACCGGACTTGATGTGGCATATCCGGCGGCCAACCGGTCACTTCAACAACGGTTGACCCGTGAACAGTTAGTGATCAGTGAATATCCGCTCAAGACGCCGCCCGCACGATTTCGCTTTCCTGAGCGGAACTGCATCATTGCCGGGCTTTCGCAGGCAATTCTTGTGGTGGAGGCCGCCGCTCGGTCAGGGAGTCTCATTACTGCCAACATTGGCCTTCAAGAAAATCGAACCATTCTTGCGGTTCCGGGACGAATCACGGATCCAATGTCTGCTGGGTGTAACGCCCTTATCGCTGCCGGCGCAGTTCCGGTAACGTGTGCAGCGGACGTTCTTTTGACGTTACAAAATGAACCTTAACAAGCGGTCAAAGCCGGTCGTTTTAACATAATATAGTAGAAAACTTTCAAATTAGTTGACAGGTCCCCGCCCCGTGCAGTATGGTGATTTAGATTTAACTGCTAATAATGGGTAGTTGAATGTAATCAAGTTTCCGTAACATTAAATCATTTGAAACAAGGGAGTGGCCTCATGGCGACGTCTAAAACCAAATCAAAGATCAAAAAAAATTTGGTCATTGTCGAATCACCATCAAAGGCGAAAACCATTGAAAAGTACCTTGGCCGGAACTACAAAGTGGTTGCCAGCAAGGGACATATTCGTGACTTACCGAAGTCACAAATGGGTGTCGACGTTGAAAATAATTATGAACCCCACTACATTTCCATTCGTGGTAAAGGGGATACCATTAAAGAACTTCGCAAGGATGCAAAAAACGCTAAGCGCGTGTACCTTGCATCTGACCCGGATCGTGAAGGGGAAGCCATTGCATGGCATTTATCCCACTTATTAAAGCTCGATCCAGATGAAAAGAACCGGGTGGTTTTTAACGAAATCACGAAGGACACGGTTAAAAATGCGTTTAAACAACCACGGGACATTGATATGGACCTGGTGGATGCACAACAAGCCCGCCGAATTTTAGACCGGTTGGTGGGGTATTCTATCTCACCGATCCTGTGGAAGAAAGTTAAAAAGGGCCTGTCTGCCGGACGGGTTCAGAGTATCGCGCTTGCCTTGATCATCAAGCGGGAGCAGGAAATTAAAGACTTTAAACCCGTTGAATACTGGTCGATCGATTCAGAATTTAGCAAGGGACGGAGTAAATTTGCTGCGAGCTTCTACGGCACCCATGGTAAAAAGATGGGCCTTGCAAACGTCGATGAAGTTCAAGATGTATTAAAGCAAATTGATCAAAAAAAGCCGTTTACGATTACCGATGTTGTTCGGAAAGAACGGCGGCGGATGCCACAACCACCGTTTACAACGTCCACGATGCAACAGGTTGCCAACCGGCAGCTGAATTACCGGACACGGAAGACGATGATGGCTGCTCAACAGTTGTATGAAGGAATCAACATTGGTAAGGGTGGTAGCGTTGGGCTGATTACTTATATGCGGACTGACTCCACCCGGATCGCCCACGTAGCTAAGCAAGAAGCCTCCGCCTTCATTCATGAAAAGTACGGGGCTGAATATGCTGCGGTTAAACCAGTTAAGGGCAAGCTACCAGAAGGGGCCCAGGATGCCCATGAAGCAGTTCGGCCAACCAGTGTGAACCGAACGCCAGCTGACATGAAGGAATTTTTGACAAATGATCAATTCCGGCTCTACCAGCTGATTTGGAACCGGTTTGTGGCCTCACAAATGACAGCTGAAGTGTCTGACACGATGACGGTGACCATTGATCAAAACAACGTTCAGTTCCGTGCAAACGGTTCAAAAACAAAGTTTGCTGGATTCACCAAGGTTTATAAAGGGGCTGCTGAAAAGGACAACGTGTTGCCTGATTTAGCAGTCGATGATGCTGTTAAGATGACGAAAAATGACCCACAACAGCACTTTACACAGCCACCGGCACGTTATTCAGAAGCTAATTTGATTCATGCACTGGAAGAAAATGGTGTCGGTCGTCCATCCACGTATGCGCCAACGTTAGACACCATTCAACGACGGAACTACGTGAAGTTAGACGCCCGGCGGTTTGTCCCGACGGAACTCGGTGAGATCGTGAATAACGTTATCGTCGACTTTTTCCCAGACATTGAAGACGTGGAGTTCACGGCTGACTTAGAAAAACGGTTGGACGGGATCGAAAAGGGCTCTGAAGCCTGGGTAAAGGTCGTTGATGAGTTCTTTAAGCCCTTCTCAACGGAAGTAAAAAAAGCCGAAGAGAACATGGAGAAAATCAAGATCAAGGACGAACCAGCTGGTTTTGATTGTGATATCTGTGGGGCACCCATGGTGGTTAAAATGGGTCGCTACGGTAAGTTCTTTGCTTGTTCACGGTTCCCTGATTGTCGGAACACGAAGGCCATCGTGAAGGAAATTGGCGTTATTTGTCCGAAGTGCCATAAAGGGCAGATCATTGAACGAAAGTCGAAACGCAACCGGTTGTTCTACGGCTGTTCCCGGTTCCCTGACTGTGACTTTGTGTCATGGGATAAGCCAATTGGCCGTGATTGTCCTAAGGATGGTCACTTCTTGGTTGAAAAGAAGGTCAAGGGTGGCAAACAGGTCGTTTGTCCAAACGGCGATTACGAAGAAGCTATCCAAAAGTAAATTATCTTTAAATACAGTCACCATTTCTGGGAGCACACCGGAATTGGTGGCTGTTTTCTTTAAATAAGGCTGACAGCCTGCCTGTGATGGCCTACAATGAGACATGATCATTAAACTTTTAGTCAAAAGAAAACGAGGTTATTCAGCATGGAATCTACGCCCACTGTTAATGTGATTGGCGCCGGGTTAGCCGGGAGTGAAGCGGCTTATCACATCGCCAAAATGGGGGTCAACGTTCGTTTATACGAAATGCGGCCCACAAAACTAACACCAGCTCATGAAACCGGTAATTTTGCAGAACTTGTCTGCACAAACTCACTGCGTGCCAACCAGATCAGCAACGCTGCTGGTTTGCTAAAGGAAGAAATGCGGCACATGGACAGTATCGTGATTCGTTCCGCTGACGCAAACGCGGTTCCAGCTGGCGGCGCCTTAGCCGTTGATCGGACACCATTTGCCGAACAAATCACGGCTGAATTGACCGCCTTGCCAAACGTTGAAGTGATTTCAGGTGAAGTGACTGCCATTCCTGATGGCATCACGGTGGTCGCCACGGGGCCCTTGACCGCGGGACCGTTAGCTGACGCTGTTAAGGCCTTTACCGCAGAAGATGATTTACATTTCTTCGACGCCGCTGCGCCAATTTTAAATAAGGATTCACTGGACATGGAGAAGGTTTACCTGAAGTCACGTTACGACAAGGGTGAGGCCTCCTACCTCAACGCACCAATGAACGAAACCGAATACAACGCGTTTTATGACGCCTTAATTCATGCTGAAACGGCGGACGTGCACGATTTTGAAGATAGCGATGTCTTTGAAGGGTGTATGCCAGTGGAAGTGATGGCCAAACGGGGCCGACAAACACTTTTATACGGGCCACTGAAGCCAGTCGGTTTAGATGACCCCCGGACTGGCAAACGGCCATTTGCGGTTGTTCAGTTACGGCAGGATAATGCGGCTGGGAACCTGTATAACATCGTTGGTTTCCAAACGCATTTAAAGTGGGGCGAACAAAAGCGCGTGTTCCGCATGATCCCCGGATTAGAAAAGGCGACGTTTGTTCGTTACGGGGTGATGCACCGGAATTCATTCCTGAAATCACCGAAGTTACTGGACGCAACGTACCAGACAAAGAGCCGGAAAACCTTGTTCTTTGCTGGCCAGATGACAGGGGTCGAAGGGTACATTGAAAGTGCCGCTTCCGGGATTCTTGCCGGGATCAATGCGGCCCGCGTGGCGCTAAATGAACAGCCAGCGGTCTTTCCAAAGACGACCATGGTTGGTGCCATGGCAAATTACATTACGACGGCTGATCCAGACCATTTCCAACCAATGAATGCAAACTTTGGGATTGTTCCTGGTTTAGACCGCCGGATTCGTGATAAACGTGAACGTAATACTGCCGTTGCACTTCGCGCACTGGGGGCACTGGATGAATTTTTGCCAACGTTAGCGATCACGCCCGTTGCAACTGACACGGTACTGACACCAACACCAGCTGAATAAATCCGGCAACCGGTTTCAATAAAATTGAACAACGCTTGTCAAGCCTCCGCTAATTTGCTAACGTAGCAGTTAACGGGGGTTTTTATGATGTCAGAACAACCACAGTTAACCGCGTCACCAGATGCTGATAAATGGGTCCGTTTATTTTTGGAATATCTCCAGGTTGAACGGCGGTACTCCGATAAAACCATTACGGCGTATCGTGAAGATCTCGCAGAATTTGTGGCATTTTTAGTGGCTAATGGCGGCTTCACGTCGTTTAAAGCCATTGATCACTTAGATGTGCGCGTGTACCTCAGTCACTTGTATGACGCACACTATGCCCGGGCCTCCACTGCCCGAAAGGTGTCCTCATTGCGGTCGTTTTATAACTTCCTGGTCAAAAATGATTTAGTGACTGATAATCCGTTTGTGTACGTGAATTTAAAACGACACGCGGAACGCTTGCCACGGTTTTTTTATGACAAGGAAATTGATGAACTCTTAACAACGGCTAGTGGCGATGGACATAAACCACTTCAGTATCGTGATCGTGCGCTGCTGGAGATGCTGTATGCAACCGGGATGCGGGTATCTGAATGCGCCGGGTTGACCTATCACGATATTGATCGCGAAACCCACATGATTCTCGTCCATGGGAAGGGTGATAAAGAACGTTACGTCCCTTATGGACACTACGCTGCTGACGCACTGCTTGCCTACGAGGAGCAGTGCCGAACGCCCCTAATGGCCAAGTACCATCAGGACCATGATTCAGTGTTTATAAACCGCATGGGGGCACCACTGACCAGTGCAGGGATCGAGTATGCGCTAAATCAAGTGATGAAGAAAAGTTCACTCACCGGCTCAATTCATCCGCACATGCTCCGTCATTCGTTTGCGACACAACTATTGAATGGCGGTGCGGATTTGCGGACGGTTCAAGAACTGTTGGGGCACAGTAGTCTCTCCACCACTCAGATTTACACGCACGTTACAAAGGAAAAACTCCAGGAAAGCTACCGCGATTTCTTTCCACGAGCAGTGGATCATGGCCACCAAGGACCCACCGATTCAGACAGTTAATTTTGGGAGGAACTTTTTTCATGATTACGCTTAAAAATGATGTTTTAACGGTTCTTATTAATGAGCATGGGGCAGAATTGACTAGTGTTGTCGATCAAGCGACAGCGACCGAATACATGTGGCAAGCAGATAAGACCATTTGGGGACGGCACGCACCCGTCTTATTCCCAATTGTTGGGCGGCTCCATGATGATACGTACAAAGTAGCAGGAACAGCCTATTCAATGACCCAACACGGGTTTGCCCGGGATCGTGATTTTACGGTTACCGCTCAAACAGCAACGAGTGTGACGTTTACGTTAATGGACGATGCGACCAGTCGTGAACAGTATCCGTTTGCCTTCAAACTAGACATCTTGTTTAGTCTGTTAGACCGCCACCTTAGCGTCGAATATCGGGTTGCTAACCCCGGGCAAGAACCGCTGTATTTCTCCATTGGTGGGCATCCGGGCTTTAACGTTCCGTTGGGTCAAAAGACTGGCGAATTTGAGGATTATACGATTGCTGCAAGTCCAGCGCAAACATATCCGTCGGTCCAGTTGGTGGGGCCGTTTAGTGACCAAAATCATCCAACAACCCTCGATTTTACGCACCCAGTGACGCTCGATCACGCATTGTTTGAACATGACGCTAAGATCCTAAAGCTCGATCAACGTGAAACAACGCTGACGTTGACGTCCGATGTGAATGAACACGGGGTTGCCATGACACTTGCTAACGCCGATTACGTCGGCATCTGGTCACCGTTTCCACAAAAAGCGCCGTTTGTTTGCATTGAACCATGGTGGGGGATCGCGGATGCCATTGATGCCACTGGCGATTTAGCCACAAAGGCGGGAATCCATCACCTTGCGTCACAAGCCACCTTTAATGCAGATTACGCATTAGAGTTCTTTTAACTAAACATTTGGAGCAAAAATAACGCCTACCGACACATGTCGATGGGCGTTATTCTGGTGCAAATTAAGGCATCAAAAAAACTCGTCCGGGCAATCCAGACGAGTTCCATCAATCATGATTGATTAGCCGCTGAGGACGACTCATCAGTAGCCTTATCTGTGGGTACTTGGTTTTCAGACGCCGCAGATGGTGCAGCGTTTTTATCAGAATCAGCGGGTGCGTCTTTCTCGTGCACCTTAATGGGATGGGTGAGGCGGTAGCGCCGGTATAAGCCAAACGGCACCATCCGCTCCGTCCCAGTTTTAATGCGGTCCAAATTACTTCGGTGACGGTAAATAATAAACAACGTGAGCACAAAGGCGACAGTGGTTAAAATCCCGTCTTGATATAACAGGGACATGAATGTAATGATTGTTAATGCGGCCATCGAAGCAACGGAAACCATGCTGGTGATGTAAACCAGTGATGCAAAGATGACACAGGCGATGAGGAAAAAGGGGAAATTATAACCAGCAAGAATCCCGGCACTGGTTGCCACGGCCTTACCACCTTTGAACCCGTCAAAAATGGAGAACGTGTTCCCAAGAATGGCCGCTAAGCCGATGAGTAACCCATTGATGACAATTCCATGGACGACTGGTGCCCCAAAGATCACTGGTTGCAGCGTGGACAGTGCGCCTTTACAGATATCAATGACCATCACCGTCGTTCCAGCCGTTTTACCAAGGACCCGGTAGGTATTGGTGGTGCCGATATTTCCAGAACCTTCCTCACGAATGTCCTTATGAAAGAATAGTTTACCGATCCAAACGCCGGTCGGAATGGCCCCCAGTAAATAGGCAACCACGAGCATGATGAGTAGTTTAAGCATGAGCAACTTCCTTACGTTAGCGTAGTTAATGCCCTTCATTTTATCATGAAGCCACTCCGCTGCCAAATCCACCGCGAATCGTGGTCGAATTGCTCATGATGCGAAACAGATTGGGGTAAATGCGGTCTTTTTTGTTGTAGAACGTTTGTTCGCATTATGCTAAAATGAATCACGATAACGCGTTTAATGATTGGCGCATTAATGACGAAATAATGATGGTTAACAAAATTAAGTGTGCCCCAACGCGGTTTGTGTGTTATTTTAATTTAGATAGTCTAATTGAGAGAGGATGTTGACATGGCTTCATCAGCCGAGGATTACAACGCATCAAGCATTCAAATTTTACACGGTCTCGAAGCCGTTCGGAAGCGTCCGGGGATGTACATCGGATCAACCGACGGCCGGGGCCTTCATCACTTGGTTTATGAAATCGTGGATAACGCGGTTGACGAGGCTTTAGCAGGATTTGGTCAAGAAATCAACGTGACCATTCATGCAGACAACTCGATCACGGTTCGCGATCATGGCCGGGGGATGCCAGTGGGAATGCACGAATCTGGTATCCCAACGCCCGAAGTTATTTTCACCGTGCTCCATGCCGGTGGTAAATTTAACGAGGGGAGCTATAAGACCTCTGGTGGTCTTCACGGAGTTGGTTCTTCCGTTGTTAACGCATTATCTGAATGGTTAACGGTGACCATCGTGAAAGACGGTCAAAAATACCAGGAAGACTTTAAAAACGGTGGCCAACCAGTGGGAACCCTTGTGAAGTTAGGCAAGACCAAAGAGGCTAACGGAACAACGGTTTCCTTCAAACCAGACCCAAGCGTCTTTACAACCACCGTTTATAACTTTAATACGTTAGAAGAACGGCTCCGTGAATCAGCATTTTTGCTGACAAACGTCAAGATAACGTTAACAGACGAACGGGCTGATCAAGAGCGGGCGGAGACCTTCCTCTTCCCTGATGGCATCAAGGAATTTGTCGCTTACTTAAACGAGGACAAGGACACCCTGGGTGACGTCATGTACTTTGACGGAAACAAAGAGGGTGTCGAAGTTGAAGTGGCCGCTCAGTATAACGATGGGTACTCGGAAACGACCCTTTCGTTTGTTAATAATGTGCGGACACCTGGTGGTGGGACCCATGAAGCTGGGTTACGCTCAGCCTGGACCAAGGCGTTCAATGAGTACGCGCGCAAGGTTGGTCTGTTAAAGGACAAGGATAAAAACCTTGAGGGTTCCGACGTTCGGGAAGGGCTATCCGTGGTTATCTCTATGCGGATTCCAGAAGCAATTTTGGAATTTGAAGGTCAGACGAAGGACAAGCTCGGAACTAACGAAGCGCGGACAATCGTCGATAACGTAATTAACGAGCAACTGGGCTTTTACCTGATGGAGAACGGGGAGTTTGCCCAAATGCTCATCAGAAAGTCCTTGCAAGCACGCCAAGCGCGCGAAGCTGCTAGAAAGGCCCGGGACGAAAGCCGTAACGGGAAGAAGAAGGGTCGTCAAGAACGGCTCCTCTCTGGAAAGCTAACGCCCGCACAGTCGAAGAACTCATCACGCAATGAATTATTCTTAGTCGAGGGTGATTCTGCCGGTGGTTCAGCTAAACAAGGGCGTGATCGGAAGTTCCAAGCCATTCTGCCACTGCGAGGGAAGGTCTTGAATACCGAAAAGGCTAAGTTACAAGACATCGTCAAAAATGAAGAAATCAACACCATGATCTACACGATCGGTGCCGGTGTTGGGGCTGACTTTAACATCAAGGATGCCAACTACGACAAAATCATCATCATGACGGATGCCGATGATGATGGTGCCCACATCCAGATCCTCCTGTTAACGTTCTTTTATAAGTACATGCGGCCAATGATCGACGCTGGCCGGGTGTACATTGCTTTACCACCGCTGTATAAGCTTCAACGTGGGGTTGGAAAAAAGACGCAGATTGAATACGCCTGGACGGACGCCGAGCTTGGGACCAAGGAAAAGAAGATTGGCCGCGGTTACTCACTCCAACGGTTTAAAGGGCTTGGGGAAATGAACGCGGACCAACTATGGGAAACGACCATGGATCCACACACAAGAACATTGATCCGGGTGCGGATCGATGACGCGGCCTTAGCTGAACGGCGGGTGACGACCTTAATGGGCGATAAAGTTGAACCACGACGTAAGTGGATTGAAGAAAACGTCGCCTTTAACTTAGAAGAGGACGGTTCGATCTTAGACAATGCGGCTGTTAATTCCGCCCATAATGTGGATGAAGATACCGAAGCGACTGACAGTGTGTCATTGACCGCTGAATCAACCGATTCAACCAGCACTGGTCCAACGATCACCGTTTGGGACCAACCGACCGACTAGTCCAAAAGTGTCAGTAGGACGCAATCAGAGTTAATCTTAGCGAGAGAGGAGTCGCGTTTGTGGCTGAAAATGAACAACACATTCAGGAACTGACCTTGGAAGATGTGATGGGTGAACGCTTTGGGCGTTACTCGAAATCCATCATTCAAGATCGGGCACTTCCTGATATTCGGGATGGGCTAAAACCCGTTCAACGCCGGATCTTGTATGCAATGAACAAGGATGGCAACACGTATGATAAGGCATTCCGGAAGTCAGCAAAGTCTGTCGGAAATGTTATGGGTAACTATCACCCCCATGGTGATTCATCAATTTATGAAGCCATGGTGCGGATGAGTCAAGACTGGAAACTCCGTGCACCCCTCATTGAGATGCACGGGAATAACGGGTCGATCGACGCCGATCCGCCGGCTGCCATGCGGTATACGGAAGCCCGGTTGAGTAAAATTTCTGGAACGATGTTGCAAGACATCGACAAAGAGACGGTTGATTTTGTTCCGAACTTTGATGACACAGAAAATGAACCCACTGTTCTACCAGCCCGGTTCCCTAACTTATTGGTTAACGGGGCGAGCGGGATTTCAGCAGGGTATGCAACCGAAATTCCCCCGCACAATTTAACGGAAGTCATTGATGCCCTGATTTACTTGCTGGCTCATCCTAAAGCAACGACTGATGATCTAATGGGCTTTGTTAAGGGCCCTGATTTCCCAACTGGGGGGATCATTCAGGGGGTCGCCGGCATCAAAAAGGCGTACGAAACCGGCGCTGGTAAGATTGTTCTCCGCTCTAAGACTGCCATTAAGGCCCTTAAGGGTGGTAAACAAGAAATTGAAATCACCGAGATTCCGTATGAAGTCAACAAGGCCCTGTTGGTCAAGAAGATGGACGAAATTCGGATCATGAAAAAGGTCGAGGGAATCGTCGAAGTTCGCGATGAATCCGACCGGAACGGCTTAACCATTGCGGTTGAACTAAAGTCCGGGGCGGATGCGCAGGGGATCTTAAACTACCTGTTAAAAAACACGGATCTTCAAATCACCTACAATTTCAACATGGTGGCCATTCACAACATGCGGCCGGAACGGATCGGGCTAAAGACCGCCCTCCAGGCGTACATTGATTTCCAACGTGAAATCATTACAAAACGGACGCACTTTGACCTTGAACGTGCCCAAAAGCGGCAACACATCGTTGAAGGGTTGATCAAAGCATTATCCATTCTGGATCAAGTCATTGCGACCATTCGGGGGAGTAAAAACCGGAAGGACGCAAAACAAAACCTGATCGACCAGTATGCCTTCACCGATCCTCAAGCTGAAGCCATTGTTACGTTACAGTTATACCGGTTGACGAACACCGATGTGACCGAACTGCAACAAGAGCATGATCATCTGACGGAAGAAATTGCGCGGTTGACCGACATTTTGGACAACGATGCAACCTTGCGGAAAGTCATGCGATTTCAGATGCAGGATGTTAAAAAGACCTTTGGTTCTGATCGGCTTACGCAGATTGAGGCACAGATTGAGGAATTAAAGGTTGCCCGGACGGTCACCGTGGCTGACGAAGACGTCGTTTTGATGGTCTCTCACGATGGGTACATCAAACGTAGTTCACCACGGTCATACCAAGCATCCGTTACGGATGATAATGGGCTAAAGGACGAGGATTACCCAATCTTGCTTGAAAAGGTATCCACGTTGGACCACTTGTTCATCTTTACGAACAAGGGGAACTTAATCTACCGCCCCGTTCACGAAGTCGCGGATGCCCGGTGGAAGGATACTGGGGAACACATTTCGCAATCCATTGGCTTAGCGGATGACGAAGAGCTAATGGCCGCCTTTACGTTTAAGAGCCTAAAGGAAAGCGGGCGGTTTGTTATCGCAACGCGGCACGGTTTGATCAAACAAACGGCCTTTATGGACCTGTTACCAGGCCGGACGTATAAAAAACGGGCCAGCATGTTTGAAAAGCTGAAGCAGGCGGATGATCAGGTCGTTAACGTGGCTTACGTTGACGGCGATGACCCACTGACCGTTATGTTAATGTCTCAACACGGCTACGGTTTGCGCTTTGATCTAGCTGAGGTGCCGACTACAGGTGCCCGGACAAGCGGGGCTAAATCCATGGACTTACGTGACGGTGATCAGGTCGTCAACTGTCAATTGGTGAGTGAAACTGATGATGTTATGATTGTGACCCAACGCGGTGCCCTAAAGAAAATGGCCGTTAGTGAAGTGACCGTTACCAGCCGGGCCCGTCGTGGGGTGATGTGCCTTCGTGAGTTGAAGACAGCACCGCATGAAATTATTGATTTCATTGCGTTGGCAAAACGAACCCTTTCACCCGTCGAAATCGTGACGGCTCGCGGCGTTCGCCACGATGTTTTACCGGCTGAGCACGAGCGGAACGCACGTTACTCAAATGGATCGTTTGTGATCGATGTGGATACGGAAGGGTTACCACTCTCCATTCGGCGTCGTGAAGCAGAATTAGTCTTGAATTAATGTTTTGCTTGGGTAAACCATTAGGCAGATTAATTGAGCAGGACGATTTAAAGCGCTTCAAAACCAAGTGTGCTACAGTATTAACATTACTGTGAGCACACTTTTTTTAATTAAAAACCCTTGGTCATCCGTGTGTTAAGGGCCATAAAGTTTCACATTTGGAAAATTAGGGGCTAGTTATTAAAAAATAATTGCGATCGGGAGCTAATACTTGCACGAGTAGACCACTTTTGCGTACAATTATCGTATCGAAAAGTTTTACTTTATACTTGTTTTGGCCAATAAAACAATTAATAAATCCTTTGAAAGGTGGTTTCACAATGAAAAATAAGCAAGAAACGATTTTTTCATCAAAGACGCTAACCTACTTTTTACAATTAGCCGAAACGATGAACTATACGCAAGCTGCCCAAATCCTTGGGATCACACAGCCGGCTTTAACACAACAAATTAAAAAACTGGAACGGACAGTTGGTGCACCATTATTTTACTCCGTTGGTAAAAAGCTCCGGTTATCCGAAGCTGGGAACACCATGCTCGGCGCCACTCATGAAATTTATGATGTGTTGAACCGTGCAACCGACGAAATTCAGCAAACAACTTCTGCTGACTCTGGTGAAATCAACATCGGTCTGTTGGCCTCCATTGAATACTCAGTCTTTGAAGACTTTGCTATTCAATACTACGAAGCCAACCCAGACATCACGATCAACTTCCATATGTTGACCAGAAAAGAAATCTGGGACCGTTTGGAAAATAACCGGATCGATTTGGCAATCATGTACCTTCCAGATGACAGCATTAAAAACTGGAAGCCATACCGGTCAAAGAAGATCATCACGGAAGATCTTTTATTCATTCACCACGAACAAAAAATGGCTGAACGGAAAAAGATTCGGTTAAAGGACACGTTAAACAACGTCTGGGTAACGTACCCACGCGAGTACTACTTAGACCAAGTGTTGCGTGAAAACTACAAGAATGCCATGGTTGATTTGCCAAATGCTGTGGCGCGCTTCACAACGCCTGACCAAATTTACCAATTCAGTGCTGAAACAGGGGCCTACACTGCCTTACCAAACAGCTACATCTTGGCTAAGGGATTAGAATCAGACATGTACGCTGCTCAGTTTGAACCTGGAATTAAATTTGACTTAGCGTTCGTTTTCCGTAAAGATAAAGATGAGATTCCGCGTGTCGGGAAATTACTTGATACATTCGAAACCTATTTGAATGAACAAGACTACATTTCTCGCTTAACGCAGATTCACAATAGAAAATACGGTGAACACACTGAAGGAGCAGAGAACTAATGAGCAAACAGTTAATTTTCGGGCACCAAAGTCCTGATACAGACGCCATCGTTGCAGCGAAGGCTTATTCATACCTGCAAAACCACCTTGGCTTCGATACAGAAGCAGTTGCTTTAGGGACACCAAACGAAGAAACTCAGTTTGTCTTGAACTACTTTGACGAACCAACACCACGGATCGTGACAAGCGTTGCGAATGAAGTTGACAGTGTTATGCTGGTCGACCACAACGAAGCGCAACAAAGCGTTGCTGACTTAGCTGACGTAACGGTTACCCACGTGGTTGATCACCACCGGATCGCCAACTTCCAAACGGCACAGCCGGTTTCATACCGCGCAGAACCCGTTGGTTGTACCAGCACGATCTTGGTTAAAATGTTTGACGAAGTCAAGGTTGAAATTCCGGCTCAATTGGCTGGTTTGATGTTGTCGGCCATTATCTCTGACACATTACTGTTGAAGTCACCAACAACAACTGCTGATGACCGGGCCGCCGTTATCGCCCTGGCTGAAATTGCTGACATTGATTACCAAACATACGGTTTGGAAGAATTAAAGGCCGGCACAAACTTGGCTTCAAAGTCAGAAGCACAATTGGTTGAACAAGATGCCAAGTCATTTGACATGGGTGGCAAGACTGTTCGGATTGACCAAATCAATACCGTTGATCTTGACGAAGTGTTTGCCCGCCAAGATAAGTTAGAAGCTGCCATGGCTGCTGACGCCAAAGAAAACGGCTACGACTTATTCTTAGTGTTAGTGACAAACATCTTAGACAGCGACTCACGGTTGCTCGTTTGGGGTGAACCAGCTGATGTTGTTGAAAAGGCCTTTAACACGACCTTAACCAACCACACTGCTAGTTTACCTGGGGTTGTTTCACGTAAGAAACAAGTTGTCCCACCATTGCAAGCAGCGTTCTAAATCACAAATCATGGTTAAACGGCACAAAGCGGATCAGTAATGATCTGTTTTGTGCCGTTTTTTGTTAGTTAACGATTCCGTTGAGCAAATTACTTGCGCCACTGCACAAAACGTGGAAAATAGACTTACGAGAAGTAAGTGTTTTATTACTTCAGTTGGTTAATTTAAATAATGGTGGAGGGATTGCAAATGCAAGATAAAAAAGACGCACTCGCACGGTTGAGTAAGGAAGCATACGCGGTCACTCAAGAGGGTGCGACGGAACGCCCGTTTTCTGGGCAGTATGACGCGTTTGATAAACCAGGAATTTACGTTGACATTGTGAGTGGTGAACCCATGTTTTCGTCGCTGGATAAATATGACGCTGGTTGTGGGTGGCCCTCATTTACAAAGCCAATCGCACCACAAAACGTTCAGGAACACCGTGATCAATCATTTGGAATGGAACGAACTGAAGTACGGAGCCGCGACGCTAACTCACACCTTGGCCATGTTTTTACTGATGGTCCGATCGCAGCCGGTGGGTTACGGTACTGCATCAATTCTGCGGCCCTCCGTTTTGTCCCGGCAGATCAGTTAGAGGCCCAGGGGTACACTGACTACATCAGTCAATTTCCTAACGTTTCCCAACAAGCACACCAACAGGAGGATTAACGATGGCAGAAGAAACAGCAATTTTTGCAGGCGGGTGTTTTTGGTGCATGGTTAAACCCTTTGACACGGTTCCAGGCATCCACAGTGTTGTCGCCGGCTACACTGGCGGCCACGTGGCCAACCCAACGTATGAGCAAGTCGCCAGTCACACAACTGGGCATACGGAAGCCGTCAAAATCACGTTTGACCCAACCGTTATGTCATATGAACAACTGGTTGATATTTACTGGCAACAAACGGATCCAACTGACGCCATGGGTCAATTCCAAGACCGTGGTGACAGTTATCGTCCGGTAATTTATGTGAATGGTTCCGAACAGCGATCAGTGGCAGAAGCGTCTAAGGCAGCACTTGCCGCGTCTGGCCGGTTTGATCAACCGATTGTGACCCAGATCGAAGATGCCAAGCCATTTTACCCAGCTGAGGACTATCATCAGGATTTCTACAAAAAGAATCCGCTCCGCTTTGAAATGGAAGAAGCGGGTGGGCGAAGTGCGTTCATCAAGCGACAGTGGCAAGATCGGTAACGGCTTGAATTGACGGCACAAGAATTAATCTGTATGCTAATAATGAATAAGCGAACACCACTAGGGGGGTTCATCATTGATGAACTGAGATGGCAACTTGCCGGACCCTTTGAACCTGTAAGTTTACACTTGCGTAGGAAAGTGGTCAGCAACCCGGGTTTTTAAGGTACGATTGAGCGGGGCGCTGGACCATTAATCCTGGTTCAGCGCCCTTTTTGTGTAATTAAAAGGAGTTGTCACAATGACAAACAAGTTCACAGCCGTTGACCCGGCCTTATTAATGACCATTAGGGCGCACCAGCCGGTGGTTTTAAACCTTAGCAACATTGTCACAGTCAACGAGGTCGCCAATGCGCTAAGCGCGATCGGCGCGTCGCCCATTATGTCATGTGCACCTGAAGAAACAGCGGATCTCCTGACCATTGCCGATGCAGTTGTTCTAAACCTTGGCACATGGACACCAGCCCAAGTCACGCACATGGAGGCCCTTGGCCAAGCCGCTAACACGGACCACGTTCCGGTGATTGTTGATCCGGTTGCCGTTGGTCTTCCAAAACGACGGCAGGTGTTTGATCACTTAATGGCGATGGTTCAACCGACCGTCATTCGTGGGAACACTGGCGAAATCGCGAGTCTTGCTGGCTTGACGGCGGTGACGCGGGGAATTGATGCAGCCAACCAAAATGGCCTGTCAACCACCATTGAAACGGCCAAAGCGGTTGCAGCACAGTACCGCTGCTGTGTGGTTGCGACTGGACCAATTGATGTCATTACGGACGGTGACCATGTCGTGATCAACCGGGCCGGAACGCCATTGTTTGCGACCCACGTTGGTTCTGGCGACCTGCTCAGCAGTGTACTCGGTGCATTCCTTGCGGTTAGTGACCAACCGTTGACCGCAATTGCCACAGGGACCGCGTTACTTGGGGCCATTGGCGCCTGGACGGTGACGCACCATCAATTAACTGAGCGACAACCGGGAACGTTTGGGATTCGACTATTAGATGCGCTCTGTGGCGTGACCGCTAACGACCTTGCGCCATTTATTCAATTAGGGGAGGACTAACACGTTATGAACGCATTTGATCACGATGACCAATACCCACAAGCACTGTCCATTGCTGGCTCTGATTCTGGCGGCGGCGCTGGGATGCAGGCAGATCTAAAGACCATGCAGGCGCGAAAAACCTTCGCAACGACTGTTCTTGTTGCCATTACTGCTCAAAATACGCTCGGGGTGCAGGATGCGTTTTCTCTGCCACCAAAAATTATTGATGCGCAATTTGCTAGTTTAGCAGCGGATCTCGCCATTAAAGCCTGTAAAACGGGTATGCTCGCTGACGTTACGCGGGTTAAAACGGTGGTGACGAACCTGAAGCGCTACGACTTTGGCCCGTTAACCGTGGACCCCGTAATGATTGCTAAGGGGGGCGCACCGTTGCTTAGTGACGATGCAATTGCTGTGGTTCGTGATGAACTACTGCCACTTGCGACCATCGTCACACCAAATCTTCCTGAAGCAATGGCCTTAACCAACATGACGATAACGACTGATCAGGACATGCAACGAGCCGCTGAGCAGTTACAAGCACGCGGGACCGCCAACGTTATTATTAAAGGGGGTCACGAAGCAAATAGTGATCAGGTTCGCGATTTTGTGCTGTTAGAAAACGGCCGGTCGTTTTGGCTTAGCGCGCCGCGCATCGAGACGATCAGGACACACGGGACTGGCGACACACTCTCAGCCTGCATCACCGCTGAACTTGCGAAGGGGGCCAGCATTGAAACTGCCATTCGCACCGGGAAGCAATTCGTCACGGCGACCATAACAGACGGGATTACGGTGGGTCATGGTCACGGACCATTGAATCATTGGGCCACCATTGATGAGCAGGAGGGGCACAATGAACTTTAACGCAAAGCAATTAACGGCGTACTTTGTGGCTGGATCACAAGATGTCCCAGCTGGTCAAACCTTGCCAGATCAGTTGGCAGCGGCAATCGACGGGGGAATCACTGCTTTTCAGTACCGTGAAAAGGGACCTGGTGCACTAACAGGAACAGCCCGATTAACGTTGGGGGAACAGCTCCGGGCACAATGCCAAACGGCCAGCATTCCGTTTTTTGTTGATGATGACGTTGACTTAGCCCAAACGCTCCATGCGGACGGGATCCACGTCGGTCAAACGGATCAACGCATCGAGGCGGTCATTGCCGCCGTTCCCGACATGATCATCGGCTATTCGTGCCATACATTGGCTCAAGTTCGCACCGCAAACACGTTGGCGGCAGTTGACTACATTGGTAGTGGGCCCATTTTTCCAACGCAATCAAAAGCAGATGCGGATCCAGCCATTGGATTAACCGGGTTAACGGCCTTAGTTCAGGCAAGTCGCCGCCCCATTGTTGCGATTGGTGGCCTTACGCAAGCTAATTATCAAGCAGTGGCCAGGACAGGTGTCGCCGGCGCCGCTGTTATCAGTTTACTCACCCAGGCGCCCAACATCACTGCGGCAGCCCACGACCTGCTGGAAACATTTAGCTAAGCGGCGAAAAACATTAAACTCTCGCTAAACCAACGGGAAAAGATTGCATTTTTCTCACGCCGAGGCCTACACTAATAACAATTAATTAGTTTACTGGGGAGAACATCATGCAGAAACGACCAAAACCAATCAATCCGGCCATGCCAACCAACATCGCGTGGGTGATGGCAGTGACCGGGATCATCATCGGACTTTTAGTAGGGGTCCTCTTACCGTTCCAATTTAACGGTTCGTTCATTTGGGGGATTCTTGCCATGATTTTGACGGACATCATCTTTTTAGTTTGCTATCGCAGGGTAAGCATCCAAAAACAGACAAAGGCCCGGGCGGTCGCTGATAACGCTGAATCAGCGAGTCATTAATAGACCAATCAAAAAGGACTGCATTCCTAAATTTCTGGGATGACCTTTACCCCGAAAGTTGAAAC